>CAYVPL010000080.1:0-10539 GCA_964453755.1 uncultured Planctomycetales bacterium | reverse complement strand
CGATTGACAACGATCTGCGCGTCACCGACCACTGCCCGGGCTACGGCTCCGCCGCGCGCTTCGTGGCGCACGCCTTCCAGGGCGACGACCGCGACAACCGCTCGCTGCCCGGCGTCAAGATCAACGTCGTGATGGGCCGCCACGCCGGCTGGCTGACCGCCGCCAGCACCCTGGGCAGGCGCAACGAAGAGGACGGGCCTCACCTCGTCTACCTGCCCGAGCGCGTCTTCGATCCCGAGCGCTTCCTGGCCGACGTGCGCGACGTCAACACGCGCTTCAAGCGCTGCATCGTCGCCGTCAGCGAGGGCATCCACGACGCCGCCGGCACGCCCTACCTGCAGGTCTACGCGCGCCAGTCCGGCAGCGCGGTGGCGGGCGGCCAGGACAGCCACGGCAACGTGCAGTTGAGCGGCACCGGCGCGCTCGGCGACGCGCTCGCCAATCTGGTCAAGGAGAAGCTCGGCATCTCGCGCGTGCGCGCCGACACGCTCGGCTATCTGCAGCGCTCCTTCCCGGCGGACGTCTCGCCGGTGGACGCCGAGGAGGCGCGCGCGGTGGGGCGCACGGCCGCGCTGCTGGCGGCGACGGGCCCTGATGCCAGCGGTTCGATCGCGATCCGGCGCCTGCCGGGAGCGGCCTACCGCTCCGAGAACTTCCTGACGCCGCTGGCCACCGTGGCCAAGGTGACGAAGGAGATGCCGGAAGCTTTCTTGGCGGGCGACCACGGCGTGGCGGAGAGTTTCCGCGACTACGCCCTGCCCTTGACGGGCGGTCTGGAGCCCATGGCCGACCTGGCCCTGCATCCGGCCTGATCGAGACGGCGCGTCTTCACCGGCGATTCACGAAACGCCCGCGGAACCTTCCGCGGGGGTTCGCATGATCTCCCCGTGCTCGCCATTCGGCGCGCGTCGAAACCTCAATCAAACATCACCATGCTCCTCCACGCGATCCTCCTCCTTCAGCAAGGGCCGACCCTGGCTCCGGAAGGCCCGCTGTCCTGGCTGCCCGGCGCTCCCGCGGAAAAGACGATGGTCATCAGCGGCCGCCTGCAAAGCGACTGGACCTTCACGGCCGGCGGCGAAGACACCGAGGCGGCCCTCGGCGAAGACATTGAAGACGGCCACGAGTTCCGGCGCCTGCGCCTGGGCGTGGGCGGCAACTTCACCTCCGACGTCAAGTATCGCGCGGAATTCGACTTCGCCGGCGGATCCGCCGCGGTGACCGACGCCTACCTGGAGTGGGTCGGCTGGGGCGTGGGCGACGTCAAACTGGGCCACTTCAAGGAGCCCTTCGGCATCGAGGAGCTGACCTCGAGCCGCTTCAGCACCTTCATCGAGCGCAGCGCCGTGTCGGACGCATTCGCGCCGGCCCGCAACGTCGGCCTCGGGCTCTCCGATGGCGGCGACTCCATGAACTGGGGCGCGGGCCTGTTCCGCGAGGCTGACAAAACCGGTAAGACCACGAACGAGGCGTACAGCGCCACCGGCCGCTTCGTCTATCGTCCCTGGTTCGCCGACGGCGGCAAGAGCCTTCTGCACCTCGGCGTCGCCGCGTCCTGGCGCAACCCGGACGGCACCGTCGAGTACGAGGCCGCGCCGGAGAACCACTTCATCCCGGTCTACTACACGACGCCGGCGATGATGGTGGACAGCACGATCCTGCTCGGCGTGGAAGTCGCCTTCCAGGAAGGCCCTTTCCACGGCCAGCTCGAGTGGCAGACCGCCGACAATTCCGCGCCCACCGGCGGCACGGACACCTCCTACGACGGCATCTCCGTGCAAGGCGGCTGGTTCATCACCGGCGAGAGCCGCGGCTACAAGCCTGAGGCCGGCGCCTGGGATCGCGTGAAGCCCGAAGTCAACGCCGGCAGCGACGGCGGCCTCGGCGCCTGGGAACTGGCGGCCCGCTTCAGCACGCTGGACCTCACCGAGGGCGGCGCGGCGGATGACATGGACATCATCTCGCTGGCCGTGAACTGGTACCTGAACGACTACACGCGCGTCATGTTCGACGTCATGAAGCCCGAACTCGCAGACGCTGACGATCTCACGATCTTCGCGCTGCGCGCAGCCTTCGACTTCTAATCTGGCAACCTTTTTTCTCCGACAAGGAGAGGTGGGGCGCTCCCAGGGAGGGGACGCCCCATTTTTTCATCCTGCGGACTCGCGGTTAGAGTGCGCCGGTGGCGCCACTCTGCCTCGCGCTCCTGATGCTGCAGGAGCCGCTGCCGCTCGAGCCTCCGGCGCCCAAGCCTGAGTTGGAAATCTTCGGCCGCGTGATGATCGACAGCGCCTTCGTCGGAGGTCCGGGCGCGGACGAGGTCGGCGCGGCGCTCGGCGAAGAGCTGATGGACGGCGCCGAAATCCGCCGGGCGCGCCTGGACGTCCGCGCGCAACTGGCGCCGGACCTGCGCGGCTGGATCGGCCTCGAGTTCACGGGCGGAGCCGCGCGCTTTCGCGAGGCCTCGCTCGGCTGGACGCCTTCGGACAGCGCGGAATGGAAGCTCGGCTACTTCAAGCAGCCCTTCTTTCTCGACCTCTACGGATCCAGCAACGACTTTGTCTTCCTCGAGGCGCCGCTGGCGGAAGACGCGCTGTCCCCGGGCCGCAACGGCGGCGTCCTTTATTCGAACTGGAGCGAGCGGCATTCGCTCGGCGCCTCGATCTATCGCAAAGTGCCGGACACGACCGGCGCCAGCGAGAACGAGGGCTACGGCGGCACGAGCCGGGCCGTGTGGCGGCCGGTGTTCCGGCCGGAGGACGGCTTGCTGCTGCACCTCGCCGGCAGCGTGGGCTGGGAAAACCCGGACGACACGGTCCGCTTCACTGCGCGACCCGAGCAGCACCTGCTGCCCGTTTTCCTGGACACGGGCGAACTGCTGGCGGACTCCGTGTTGCGGTACGGCCTCGAATTGGCCGGAACTTGGGGCCGCTGGCATGCCAGCGCCGAGTGGATGGGCGCGGATCTCGCCGCCGAAGCCGCCGCGGATTCCTCCTTCACCGGCTGGAACGTGGCGAGCGGCGTTTTCCTCACCGGCGAGCCGCGGCCCTACGACCGCAAGAAGGGCGTGTGGTCGCGCGTGATTCCGCGGCAGGAGTACCAGCCGGGCGGATCGGGCGCGGGCCGCGGCGCGTGGGAGGCGGTGGCGCGCCTCTCCCAGCTCGACTTCACGGAGACCGGCGCCGGCGAACTCGAAGTGCAGAGCGTGGGCCTGAACTGGTACTGGTCCGAGCACGTGCGCGTGCTGCTGACGCTCAACCGCAGCCTGCTCGACGACTTCGACGCCGTGCACAGCGCGGCGCTGCGCTTCGGCTTCGACTTCTGATCACAGCGCCTTGCGCGGCGGCAGCACCACGGTCGCCAGCAGAATGCCAGTGACGATGGCGATGGCCGAGATCCCGACGCGGAACAGGGTTTGCACGCCGCTGAGCGCGTCGCCTTCCATCAGAGCAGTGATGGAGAGGAAACCGGTGCCGCCCGGCACCAGGATCAGCATGCCCGGCAGGCTCACGATCATGGAGGGGAGGTCGCGCCAGCGGGCCCAGGCGTGCGCGAGCAGGCCGTCGGCGAAGGCGGCCAGCAGCAGCGCGCCTTCGAGGCCCAGCCGGCCTTCGGTGCCGCGCAGCACGAACCAGGGCACGAAGACGGCCAGGATCACCACGGGCAGATCGCGCGGCCGCGCCTGGAAGAGCACGCCCAGGGCCAAGCCGGCGATTGTCAGAGAGACGGGCTCCCACAGGGGGTGGAGGCCCCCTGCGGCGGCCGCCGTGCCGCCGGCGCCGAACAATCCGGCCGCCAGCGCGCGGCCGAAGCCGGCGCCGAAGCCGAGCATCAACAAGGTCATGAAGGCGTTGGCCATGCGGCCCGAGCCGGACACCGGATGGCCGGTTGCGAGCTCGGTGGCGGCCACCGTGATGCTGAAGCCCGGCACCAGCACGATCAGGCCGGCTAAAGTTGCGACGTCCGCCGACGCGCCGAACGCTCCTGCCAATGCGGTCGCGGTGAATGCGACGACGAAGGCGCCCAACGGTTCGAAGATCCGCGCCAGCGCGCCGAAGCGCCGGCGCGCCAGGTGCACCAGCCCGAGCGAGGCGCCGGCCGCGGCGCTGAGCGCCAGGTCGCGCCCGCCGCCGCCGTAGAAGAAGGCGGCTCCGAGCGCGGCGCCGACGAAAGCCAGCGCCACCAGCAGCGCGGGCCAGGGCGAGGGGGCCGCGATGGCCCGATCGAGATTCGCGTCCGCCTCCTTGAGGCTGGTGCGGCGCAGCACCGCGTCGTTGAACACCCGATCCAGCGCCACCAGGCGCGCGAAGTGAATCTCGTTGCCGTGCACGCGCTGCAGATAGGCGCGCCCGCCTTCGCCGGGCAGGTCGAAGGCGTAGAAGAGAGCCGTCGGCGTGGTGTAAAAATCGCCCCGCAGGCCGAGCATGCGCGAAATGGTTTCGAGCACGGCTTCGAGCCGGTAGGCCGGCGCCCCGTGATGGTGCAGGGCGCGGCCGAGCTTCTTCGCGAAGGCCACCGCTTCCTGCGGGTCGGGCGGCTCGGGTGTCGGATGCATGGCGCCTCGCGCGGACGGTAGCAGAGCCTCTAGACTGACGCCGTGGACCGTTCACGGCCTTACCGCGAGTTGACGCCCGCCGCCGTGATCTGCGGCGTGCTGCTCGGCGCGGTGCTCAACATGGGCATCTGCTTCGCGGGCCTGCAGATCGGCTTCACCATCGTCGGCAGCGCCGTGGCGGCGGTGCTGGGATTCGGCGTGCTGCGCGGCATCCTGCGCCAGGGCACGATCCTCGAGGTCAACGTGTTCCAGACCGTGGCCAGCGCGGTCAACACCGTCAACGCCGGCATCATCTTCACGTTCCCGGTGCTGTTCCTGATGGGCTTGCAGGATCAGGTCAGCTACACGGCGCTGATTCTGGCCACCATGTCCGGCGCGGTGCTCGGCGTCTCGCTCATCATTCCTCTGCGCAAGCAGATCATTGATTACGAGCGCCTGCGCTTTCCCGAAGGCACCGCAGTGGCCGCCATCCTGCGCGCGCCCGGCGCGGGCCAGCAGAAGTCGCGGCTGCTGATCGCCGGCATTCTGGCCTCGGCCTTCGTCACGGTGCTGGTCAAGTTGGCCGTGCTGCCGGAGAATTTCGAGTTGGGCCGCCTGCTGGGCGTGCCGGCCAGCATCAAATTCGCGCTGGCCGTGAGCCTGCTTTCGCTCGGCGCCGGCTTCATTGCCGGCCGCGGCGGCCTGGTCGTGCTTTACGGCACCTTGCTCAACTACTGGATGCTGATTCCGGTGGCCATCTTCCTCGGCTGGCTGCCGGCCGGCCTGCCGGAATCCATGTCCGGACTCTATGCCGGAGATCTGGCCGGCGTCAGCCACCAGGAGGCCAGCACCTTCTTCGGCCGCTTCGCGCACTTCACTTCGCGCCACGTCGGCATCGGCATGATGCTGGGCGGCGCGATCGCGGGCATCGTGTTGGCGGCGCCGGCGCTGAAGGCCGCGCTCGCCAGCTTGCGCGGCGGCGGCGCGGCCGGAGCCGATCGCGAGGAGGCGCCGATGTGGGTCATCGGCACCTGCGCCGGCGCCGGACTGCTGGGGATCTTCGTTTCCGTCCATCTGGCGGGTCACGGCGCCGTCAGCTGGGGGCAGGCGCTGGCCTGCACTGCCGCCGCGGGCGCCTGGCTGTGGCTGGCCGGACTCGTGGTGGCGCAGACCACCGGGCGCACGGACTGGTCGCCTTTGTCAGGTCTCGCCCTCATCGCCATCGCCATCATGATGGGAATCCTCGGCACCAGCGACGCGATGATGATTCCCGCCGTGACGATCGGCGCGGCGGTCTGCGTCGCCACCTCGATGTGCGCCGACATGATGGCCGATCTGAAAACCGGCTACCTGGTGGGCAGCAAGCCGGCGCGCCAGGAGTTGGCGCAGCTGGCCGTGGCCTGGATCGGCCCCGGCATCGCCATCCTCACCGTGCTGCTGCTGTGGAAGGCTTATGCCTTCGGACCGGAGCAGTCGAAAATTCTCTACGAGCGCGCGGTGGCCGCCGGCCCCGAAGCGGTGGAGGCGTTCACCAAATCCGGCGGCAGCGTGGACGCGTTGCCGAAGGGCACGCCCAAGCTCGGCGCGCCGCAGGCCGGGGCCATTCAAGGCGCGATGGAAGTTTTCCGCTCCGGCGACGTGCCCCTGGGCAAGTATCTCGCCGGCCTGATTCTGGGTTTGCTCGCCTCCATCCTCGTCTCGCCCGGCATCGGCGTGATGGTGGGGCTCTCCATGTACCTGCCCTTCGAGAACATGGCGGTCTTCGGCATCGGCGGCTTGCTGGCCGTCTGGCTCAGCCGCCGCAAGGGCAACGTCTGGTGCGAGAACGTCGGTCTGCCGGTCGCCGCCGGCCTGATCGTCGGCATCGCGCTGGTCGACGTCGTCGCCGCCGTGATCGAAGTCTCCGGATCCGTCTGACAAAATGCTCAGCCTTCTGCTCCGCCTGCTGTTCCTCGCCGGCGTCGGCCTGGCGACGGTGGGCGCCGCCGGCTTCGCCAGCCCGCGCGAGCCCGAGGCTCTGCCCTTTCTCGCCACGGGCCTCGCGCTCGTGGCGGTGACCGGCTTCCTGCAGCGCCGCGCGCGCCGCGCGGCCGGCGCCGCCGCCGGCGGCGGGCTGTCGCGCGCGCAGTTGGCCGCCGCGGTGGGGGAACTGCTCGCAGGCACGCGCCGGCTCGAAGCCGATGCCGGCCAGCTCGACGCGGCCGGCCTCGCCGCGCGCCTCGAGCACCTGGCCGGACTCTGCGTCGAGATCGGCGCCCGCAACGAGGACTATCAGCGCCTGCTCGGCCTGCGGGACTACGCGCGCATCTGGGACGGCTTCGCCACCGGCGAGCGCCTGCTGTCCCGCGCCTGGTCCATGAGCACGGACGGCTTCCCCGAGCCGGCGCGCCTCGAGGTGCCGCGCGCGCGCGCGCACTTCGAAAAGTCGCTGGCCGCCGCGCATGGCTGAGCGGATTCGCCTCCAGCCCGCCGTCCACACCATACTTTTCCTGTGGGCGGCGGAGGCGGCGATCGCTCGTCTGACGTCTGACCGTCAGTCCCTGGCCGACCTGTCGCTCTCGCTGGTCTTTCTGCTCGCGGTCGGCTTGCTGCCGGTGCTGGCCGCGCGCCAGTGGCTGGGCCGGCTGCCGCGCCTGCAGACTGCCGCGTTGTCCCTGGCCGGCGCGGCGCCGCTGGCCTTCGTCAGCATCGGCCTCATCTTCGCGCCCGCCGCGCTGCTGCGCCCGCGCTACGGCCCGATCGCGGCGCTCGCCCTGCTGCTGCTCATCGCCGGCTGGCGCCTCTTGGCGGGCTTCCGCTTTCAACGGCCGATCTCAAGGCCGGCCGGATCGGCCGTGATTCTCATGCTGACTTTGCTGGGGGCCTGGCTGTTGTTGAATGGAGGTTTTCCCGGCTGGCTCATGCCCGGTGCCATCTGGACGATCGTCGTAGCCTGCTGGCTGGCGAGCCGCCCGCGGCTGGCGCCGCTCCTCCTGCCGGCTGGACTGCTCTTGGCGCTGTGGCCCAATGCGCGCGTCTCGCCCTCCTGGATGGACGGCATGCCGGCCGCGCGCGCCGATGCGCCGGACGTGATCCTGATCTGCGTGGACACGCTGCGCGCCGACTCCGCGCGCGGGATGAGCAGCTACCAACGTCTCGCGCGCGAGGGCACCGAGTTCACGCGCGCTCAGGCCGCCGGACCCTGGACCATGCCTTCGATGGCCACCGTGATGACCGGACTGCCGCCGTGGTCGCACGGATCCGGCAGCGGGCCCGGCTGGTCTTACGTCGGCCTGTCGCACGAAACGCCCGTGCTGGCTGAATTGCTGCTGGGCGCCGGTTACGACACGGCCGCCTTCGTGCACAATCCGGTTGTGTCGGAGGCCTTCGGGTATCGCCGCGGTTTCGAGGTGTGGGATTCGGCGACGCAGCGCACCCGCTGGTCGCTCCCGCGCACGAAGAAGACCATGGAGGCGCGACCCTTCGCCGCTCACGTCGCGGCGGCGTTCGGCCTGTGGGGCCGGCGCTCCTTCTACGACGCGCCCGGCATCGTGCGCGATGCGCAATCAGTGCTGGCCGCGCGGCGCCCCGACAAGCCGCTGTTCCTCTGGCTGCACTTTCTCGATTGTCACTTTCCGTATCGCCGCGCCAACGGCCTGGACGGAGTGTCCTGGCAGCGGCGCATGGAACTGGAGCGGGGCGAGTCAGAGCATTTCCGCGCCGATCCCTGGTGGGCGTCGGCGGAGGGCGTCTCCGCGCTGAAGAGCGCCTACGAGCGCGAGATCGCCGAAGTGGACCGCGCGTTGCTGGAACTGCTGGACGGCCTGGGGCCGCCGCCCGAGCGCGGCCGCGTGGTGATCTTCTTCTCCGATCATGGCGAGGAGTTTTTCGAACACGGCGGCATCGAACACGGCCACGCGCTGTGGCAGGAACTCCTGGCGGTGCCGCTCGTGGCCACCGGCTTGCCGGGCCGCGCTCCGGGCCGCAGCGAGCCGGCGCTGGTCTCTCACGCGGATCTTGCCGCCACCGTCCTGGCCGCGGCCGGCGTCACGGCGCGGCAGCCGGCGGACGAAGCCAGCCGCATGCCGGGGCGGAATCTCGCCGGCGCGGAGCTCGGCTCGGTCGCGGCCGTCAGCGAAAACCTGCTGCGCAGCGCAGCGCCTTGGGACAGCGAGTGGGTCTGGCGCAAGGACGATCTGAAGGTCGTGTTCGGTCCGCACGGCGCCGCGGTCTACGACTTGGCGCTTGATCCGCAGGAGCACGTCAATCGCGCCGCCGACTTCGACGACCTGCTGGCCGAGATCCCGCCGCGCCCGGCGCGCATCCTGCGCAAGGTGCTCGCCGCCGGCGCCGAAGGCCAGCGCGCGATGATGACGATCGGTTACGCCGGCCGCTGAGGCGGGGGAGCCAGCCGGCGCGCAGCGAGGAAGCCGACGGGCAGCGCGGTGCCGCCGTCGAGAGCCATTTCGGCCAGCGCTTGGCCCAGCACCGGCGCGAATTTGAAGCCGTGGCCGCTCAACCCGGCGGCCGCGACGCCGCGCGCGCCGGATGGGTGGCGGTCCACCAGGAAGTGCCCGTCGGGGCTCATGGTGTATTGACAAGCGACGGCGCGGGCGGCGGCTCCGGTGCGTCCGGGCAGCAGTTCGGCCAGCGCGCGGCCGGCGTCGCGCACTTCTGCCAGGCGCGCGGGCTCCGGGGAATAGGGAAGGATTGTCGGCCCGGGCGCATGCCAAGCGGCCTTGAGGAGCGATTCGTTCTGCAGGATCGGAAAGCCGTAGAGCAGGCCGCCGGCCGGTCCGCCGACCGCGGCGGCGTCCACAGCCCACACCGGCCAGCTCCCTTCCCGGAGCGCCGCCGCGTCCCGCGTTTCGAACCAGCCGAGGAGCTGGCGCGTGACCTGCAGCGGCCACGGCAGTCCGGCCTCCGCCATGCCCGGGCCGCGGGCGTCCACCACGGCTGCGGCGCGATGCTCCGCGCCATCGTCCGTGCGCGCGCAGGGCCGTCCATCTGCCTCGGCGATCAGACTCGTGACGCGCGCTCCTTCGACGATTTCGACGCCGGCCGCGCGGGCGAGGGCGGCGAAGCGCCGGAGCGCCAGTTCACAACGCAGGAAGCCGGCGCCAGGCTCGAGCATGGCCGCGCAGCCCGCGGGCAGGCGCAGCGGCGGCAGGCGCTGGCGCAGCGCCGCGGCATCCAGCAGTTCGTGCGGCAGATCGTGAGCCCGCGCCGAGGCCAGCGCGCCGCTCAACCAGGCTCCCTCCAGTGGCCCCACGTACAGTCCGCCCGTGGCGTGCAGGACCGGCGCGCCACCCGCAGCGTCCAATTCCCTCCACGTCTCCCAAGCCCGCCGAGCCAGCGCCACGTAGTCCGGATGCTCCGCGTAGGAGCAGCGGATCATGCGCGTCTCGCCGTGATGCGAGGAGAGTTCGTTGGGCGAGGAATGCCGCTCCAGCACCCGTACGCGAGCCCCGCGCCGAGAGGCGGCCCAGGCTGTGGCGAGACCGACCGCGCCACCGCCGAGGATGAGGAGGTCGGCCACGAGCAGATACTGGCCCAGACGGCTGGAGGTGTCCAGATCCGAAGACCCGGAACAGAAGGGACTTAGGAAGAAAGAGGGCGGCGGGCCGAGGCCCGCCGCCCTCGACTCTCCTAAGTCCTTCTTGGCTAAGGTCTTGGATTCGAGGACCTCCAGCCGTCTGGGCCAGTATCGGTTCGTGGGGCTCAAGAGCAAGTTCCTTCCATCCGATGAGTCTGAACGGTGCGTCCCCTCCTCTGGGTCAGTCTTTGCCTGGCCGCTCTGGCGACTTGGCCATTGAGCGGACTGTTCGCCGCCTCGACGGCGGTGGAGGCTGCGGAGCTGCCGGGACTGGTGGCGCGCGCCGACTGGATCGGCGACTTCCAAGTGCTCGAGAGCCAGGCGGCGATGCTGCCGGACGGGCGCATCGAAACGCGGTACACCCTGGCGACGCTGGCTCCGCTCAAGGGCGCGCAGGCCGCCATTCAGGAAGTCCGGATGCCGGGCGGTG
>CAYVPL010000079.1:0-10563 GCA_964453755.1 uncultured Planctomycetales bacterium | reverse complement strand
ACATCGCAGTCGGCATCAGCGGCGCGATCCAGCATCTCGCCGGCATGTCTTCCTCGAAGGTCATCGTCGTCGTCAACCGCGACAAAGAGGCGCCGATCTTCCAGCACGCCACCTACGGCATCGTCGGCGAGGCGCAGGAAGTGCTGCCGGCGCTCGCCGCCGAACTCGGCAAGCTCGGACTGCAGTAGCCGGCGGCGAAGGCTTCGGCGCAGGCGCTGCCGGCGGCAAGCAGCGCCGGCTGCAGGGGCAGCAGATCCGCGTCCGCCTCGGCGCGGCGCAGCGGCGCGCGGCGGAAGCGCGCGCGCGCCGGATCGAGGATTCGCGCCTGCCAGATTCCGCGCTCGTCGCGGCCGATCAGCAGGTTGCGCGCGGCCAAGCCGCCGTGCGCCACGCCGCGCGCGTGCAGCGCGCCGATCGCGCGGCCGAGTTCCTGCCAGGCCGCCGGCGGCAGCGCCTCTCCGGCCGCGACGCGCCGCGCCAGGTCGGCGTGCGGCCACCAGCGGGTCAGGAGGAAGGAATCCACGACGAAGCCGAGCGCGTCGCGCCGCCAGCCGCAGCCGTAGGGCTCCGCCACCGGAATCGCGAGGGCGCGCATTCGCGCCAGTGCGCGCAGTTCGCGCTGCGCCTTCGGCCGGGCGATCCAGGTGTGGCGAAATGCCGCCTCGAGCCGGCGGCCCAAGAACGGAAACCGGTAGCGCTTCAGCGCGAACTCGCCGCCGGGTCCCGCCACGCGCTCGACCGTCACGGTGGCGGTGCGAACCAATTCCTCGCGCCGCTCCCAGATGGTCAGACAAAGCTCGAGCCCGGGCTGCGGCCGCCCTGCGGGATCCTCACAACGCCAACTCACGGCGCCGGCTCCCGCTCCAGCAGGACCCAGGTCTGCTCGCTGAAGCCGCGGCGGATCCACGCGCGCTCGCGCTCGCGCCAGCCGGACGCCGCCGCTTCGGCGCGAAACTCGCCGCAGGAAATCGCGACGCGGCCGTCGCCGCGGCGCCGCCAGCGCGAGCGCCAGGCCTGAAAGCTGGCGCGATCGAAATGGCTGACGATGGCCCAGCGGCGCGAAACGCGCGCCAATTCGGCCAGCACCGCCGCGCGCTCCGGGGCGCCGGCCAGATGATGCAGCAGCCGCGAGCAGAGCACGAGATCGCAGCTGCGCGCCGCCAACGGCAAGGCGTGCGCGCTGGCCTGCAGGCGCAGCGCGCCGCCGTGCCGCGCCAGCATCGGGCGCGCCGCATCCACGGCCAGCACGCGCGCGGCAGACGCTTCGAGCAGCGGACGGAATCGGCCTGCGCCGCAAGGCACGTCGAGCGCGGCGGCCAGCGGCGCGCAGGCGCGCAGCCAGGCGCCGACGATCGCCTGTTCGCGCCGGTCGGTGCGCCGCCCGTGGCGCGTGCCGCTCCAGCGCTCGTCCGCGTAATGATCGGCGCGGCCGGCGGCCTCGTACTCGCCGCGCAAGCCTTCGAAGCGGCTGGATCCGGCCACGTCCTACAGGAAGAAGTCGTCCGAACCGTCCGGGGCTTCGGCGGCCTCCAGCACCTGCGCCGGATCCGCGTCGCCCGCCACCAGGCCCTCGAGATAGTGATTGACGGGGTTGTAGAGGCACGTGACCTCGCTGCACTCGCGCGCGGCGTCGAAGCGGTCGAGCACGCGCGCCGTCCCGGCTGCGGCCTCGGCGCCGGTGCCGGCCCAGGCCGCCTTCCCGCCGATGCGCGCCTTCGCGACGCCGCGATGCGCGGGGCAGTTGTAGACCCCGAGCGGCGACATCACCTGACGCAGCGCCTGCATGTGACATTCGCGCGGCTGGCGCGTGTACTCGCGCCAACTGCCGTCGAGAAACACGCGCAAATTCGTGCTTTCCACGACGCGGAACGATGCGTCCTCATGCCTCGCCGCGGCCAGCAGTCCGGCGCGGATGCGCGCGCGCACCTGCGATTGCTCCTCTTCCGCCTGCGCCGGATCCAGCACCTCGGCGCCGGCCTCGGCGCGGGTCAGAAAGGGCTTGAAGGACACGTAATCGAAGCCCGCCGCCTTGGCGCGGACGGCCGCGGCCTCCATCTCGTCCAGATTCTCGATCACGGCCACCGCGTCGCGCCGCGCTCCGCGCCAGGTGATGACGAAGGAGAAGCCCAGTTGCAGCGCGGGATTCGCTCGTTTGACTGCTCCCGCCAGCTCGCAGATGCGGTCGAGAGTGATGCCCTTGCCTTTGGGCTTGTGCATGGCCTGGAAGGTGGCGTCGGTGCCGGAGTCCAGGGACAGGCGCACCCAGTCGCCGCGCGCGAAGCAATCGGCAACCTCGAGGATTTTTTCGTTCCGGCTGCCGTTGGAGACCACCGCCACTTGCACGCCCAGGTCCTGCTTGAGGAAGCGCACGATGCCGCCGAAGCCCGGATGCACCGTCGGTTCGCCGCCGCCGATCAGGATCACCGACTGCAGGCCGCGCGCGCGCAAATTGCGCAGCGCCTCGCGCAGCTCGCCGTCCTCGTGGCGCACCGCCAAATTGAGCGCGTCCCAGTCGATGCAGTGATCGCAGGCGTAATTGCAGGCGGTCGTCAGATCCAGATTCACGGACAGCGGCCCGCTCGCGGGCAGCGGCGGCTCAGGCGCGCCCGCGGCCCGCGCCGCGCGCACCGCGCGGCGCCAGCGCAGGTAATTCACGACCGCCGGCCGCAGCCCGGGCTGCAGCAGTTTGCGCGTGAAGTCGTGAATCGGCGCGAGAGCGGCGTCGGCGGCCGGCATGCAGGCACTAGCCTAACGCCGGGATCAGACGCGCCGCTGCGCGCGCCAGGCGTCCAGCAGCTGCTCGAGCAGGGCCTGGCGGCGCACCAGATCCTCGTCCAGCGGCGCCGCGCCGCGCGCGCGCGCGCGCAAGACGCGCGCGAAGAAGTCGCGCAGGCAGGCCTCCATCGGATCGCCGAGCGCCACGGAACTCACGCGCTGACCCGGCGCCGGCACCTCCGCCTCGAAGCGGATCCGGTAATCCTTCTGGCTCACGCGCCGGCGGCACAGCGCGTCGTCGAACGCGAACTCGGCCGGCCGCGGCCAGCGCCCCAGATCTTCCGCCACCACCTCGCACCGCACCAGACGGCCGCGCGCGTGCCAGCTGAAATCCAGGCGCGCGTCGGGCGCCTCGGGCGCCGTTTCGGCGTAGCGCACGTCGCTCAGAGTCGCCGGCCCGGGCAGCACCGCCTGCAGCAAGCTGAGCGGATGCGAGAGCACCTCGCTCCAGCGCTCGAGGCCGCGCTGCGAAGGCGCCAGCAGCATGCGGAAGCGCGCAGCCAGCGCCAGATCGAAATGCGGATGCAGTTCGCGGAAGGCGGGCAGCACGAAAGGCCACTGGCAGTTCTCGGCCAGCACCAGCCCGGCCGCCGCGAAGCGCTGCGCCAAGGCGCGCGCCTCGTCCGCGGAGCCGGCCGCGAGCGGCTTCTCGCACAACACGTGCGCGCCGCCGTCGAGGGCCGTGTGCAGCCAGGAGCGATGCGCTCCGGCCGGCGCGGCCAGAATCAGCACGTCGGGCGCGGCCTCGGCGAACAAATTCTCGGCCTCGGCGAAAGCGGCGACCTGAATACCATCGGCCGCCAGGGCTTCGGCCGCCAGGCGCGCGGTGTCCGGCTGCGTGCCGACCACGCCGACCAGTTTGGCTCCCAGTCGCGCGCTCATGCGCGCCAGGAAACCGCCGGTGCCATTGCGGGCGCGGCGCGCGCCCACCACGGCCACGCGCAGCGTCTCGACGCCGGCCAGATCCTGCTCCATCGCGCCGTATGCTAACCCCCCGTGGCCACACCGCGCCTGCGCAGCATTCTCGTGCGATTGCCGAATCCGCTCGGCGACGTGGTGATGGCGACGCCGCTGCTGGCGCTGCTGCGCGCCGCACTGCCTGAGGCGCGCATCTGCGCCGCCGGCGCCGAAGCCTACGGACCGCTGCTCGCCGGCCTGACGGAGCTCGACGCCTTCCTGCCGCTGCCTGCGTCGACGCGCTCAGGAGCGGCCGCGCCACTCCGGCAGGCGCGCATCCTGCGCGGCGCCGCGGCAGACGTGGTGCTGCTGCTGCCGAACTCTTGGTCCTCCGCGCTGGCGGCGCGCGCCGCCGGCATTCCGCGGCGCATCGGTCGGCGCGGCGGCGGGCGCGGCCTGCTCCTCAGCGCATCACTGCCTCCGATCGCCGGTCCGGCGCCGATGACGGAACTCTACGCGGAATTCCTGGCGCCGCTTGGCCTCGCGCGCCCTCCGCGCTTGCCCGCGGCGCGCCTCGTCGTCACGCAACCGCCGCCGGAGCCTCTCGGCGATCCATCCTGCGGTCCCTGGCTCGGCGTCGCGCCCGGCGCAGCTTTCGGTCCTTCGAAGAAGTACCCGCATCCCGCGCTGCTCGACGCAGTCACGGAGGCGGCGCGCGCGCATGCGCTGACACCGGTGTGGATCGGCGCGCCGGGCGAGGCCGCGGAGTTGAGCCTGCTGGCCGAGCATGCGGCTGACCGGCTCGGCGGCCCGCGCGTGGTGATCTGCGGCGATCTCGGCGCCGCCAAGTCGGCGATCGCCGCCTGCCGCGCGCTGCTCGCGATGGACAACGGCGCGCGTCACATGGCCGCCGCGCTGGGCGTGCCGCAAGCCGTGATCTACGGTCCGACGCATCCGGCCTGGAGCGGCCACGCGCTGGAGCGCACCGTGATCGTGCGCCGGGAGGGCCTGCCTTGCCTGGCCTGTCACCATTCCGTCTGCCCGCTGCGCGGACATCCCTGCATGCACCTGCTCAGCCCGCAAGAAGTCGCCGAGGCGGTGGGAACTGCGCTCAGCCGCGGCGCTGCGCCGGCGCAGATTCAAGGTGCTGGTGGGCCGTGCAGGATTTGAACCTGCGACTTCCACCGTGTGAGGATGGCACTCTAGCCACTGAGTTAACGGCCCAGGAAGGGGCGATATGTTAGGCCCGCCGGCCGCAACCGTAAAGGCCCGATGCGCCTCCGCCTCGTCACCTGGAAC
The DNA here is from genome assembly GCA_964453755.1 of uncultured Planctomycetales bacterium. Lineage (GTDB taxonomy): Bacteria > Planctomycetota > UBA1135 > UBA1135 > UBA1135 > JAQBVK01. The sequence goes on along the minus strand of CAYVPL010000079.1, from coordinate 5,592 downwards.
ATCCACCGCTGCGTGGGCCTGGATCACCGTTTCGTGCCGGAACGGGTGGTGGAAATCCTGCGCCACCACCAGCCGGACGTGGTGCTGCTGCAGGAGGTGGACCGCGGCGTGCCGCGCTCGCGCCGGCTGTTCCTGGATCATCTGATCGCCGAGGCGCTGAATTATCCGTGGCATGCCTGGGCCCAGGCCCACGTGCTGAAGGAGGGCTCCTACGGCAACGCCACGCTCTCGCGCTTCCCGATCATCAAGCGGCGGCACGTGGATCTGCGCATCGGCTGGCGGAAGCGCCGCAACGCCCTCTACACGCGGCTGGCCTTGCCGCACAATCGCGGTCCGCTCCACGTCTTCAACTGGCACCTCGGTCTGGCCGCGGGCGAGCGCCGCAAGCAGGTGGCGCGCCTGTTGGACACCGGCACCATGAAGGCGCTGCGCCCCACCGATCGCGTGCTGCTCGGCGGCGACACCAACGACTGGCGCAACGACCTGTTCCACGGCGCCTCCATCCAGTCCAGCGGTTTTCACGCCTGGAGCGAGCACGGCGGGCGCCAGAGCCTCCTGACTTTTCCCGCCGACGCGCCGCTCGGCGCGCTTGACAAATTTTTCTGGCGCGGCCCTCTGCACCATCCGCACCTGCACGTGAGCCGCATGGAGTCGGTGCAGATCGCCAGCGACCATCGGCCCTTGCTGGCCGAGTTCGATCTCGAGGCCTGAGCCGGATCAGCCGGCGAGCAGTTTTGTCAGAGATTCTTCGTCCAGCACCGCGACACCCAGGCTCTCGGCCTTCTGCAACTTCGAGCCGGCATCCGCGCCCGCCACCAGGAAGTCCGTCTTGGCGCTGACCGAGCCGCTGACCTTGCCGCCCGCGGCGCTGATGAGCGCGGCGATCTCCGGCCGCGGCCGGCTCAAGGTGCCGGTGAGGACGAAGGTCTTGCCGGCCACGCCGACGCGCTCCTCCTTCGGCGCGGCCGCGTGCGGGCGCGGGCGCAGGCCGCGCGCGCGCATCGCCGCGAGCGCGGCGCGGTTGCGCGGTTCGTGAAAGAAGGCGTGCACGGACTTGGCCACTTCCGGCCCCACCCCCTCCGCCGCCTGCAGCGCCTCGACGGCGTTCTCCGCGCCCGCCGCCGCCTCCAGCGCTTCCAGCGTCGGATGCAGTTCGCACAGCGCGCGCGCCGTTTCCAATCCCACCTCGGGGATGCCGAGGCCGAACAGGAAGCGCGCGAGCTCCGGCTCCTTGGCCGCGTCGACCTGCTCGCGCAGGCCCGCCGCCGACTTTTCGCCCCAGCGCTCGAGCGCAGCGATCTTCGCGTAGTCCAGATCGAAGACGTCCTCGACGCGGCGCAGCAGTCCGGCGGCGGCGAATTGTTCGACCGCCTTCTCGCCGAGGCCTTCGATCTTCAGCGCTTCGCGCGCCGCCAAGTGCATCACGCGCCGCTGCATCTGCGCCGGGCAGTCCAGATTGGGACAGTAGCGGTACTCGCCGCGCTCCAGCGTCTCGGCCGAACAAGACGGGCACCGCGCCGGCATGGAGAACTCGCGCTCGGAGCCGTCGCGCGCCTCCTTCACCGGGCCGAGCACCTGCGGAATGACGTCGCCGGCGCGGCGCACGAGCACGCGGTCGCCGATGCGGATGTCCCGCTCGCGCACGTACTTGGCGTTGTGCAGCGTGGCGTGCTGGACCGTCACGCCGCCCAGCGCGACCGGCTCGAGGACGGCCCGCGGCGTGAGACGGCCGGTGCGCCCCACCTGCACTTCCACGTCGAGCAGGCGCGTGGTCTCTTCACGCGGCGCGAATTTCAGCGCGCAGGCCCAGCGCGGCGTGCGCGCGCGCGCGCCGAGCAGGGCGCGCAACTCCAGTTGATCCATCTTGGCCACGATGCCGTCCATCTCGAAATCCAGCGCGTCGCGCCGGCGCTCGAGTTGGGCGTGGAAGGCCAGGATGCCCGCCGGATCGCGCGCGAGCTGCCGCTCCTCCGCCACCGGGAAGCCCCACTCGCGCAGCGCCAGCACGGCCTCGGTGTGGCGCGCGAACACCGGGCCGTCTTCGCAGCGCACGCACTCCCACGCCAGGAAGCGCAGGCGCCGCTCGGCGACGAATTTGGGATCCAGGCGCTTCAGCGTGCCGGCGGCGGAATTGCGCGGATTCGCGAAAGGCTCCTCGCCCTGCTCGACGAGCTTGCGGTTGTGCTCCTCGAAGTCCGCGATGCGCAGAATCACTTCGCCGCGCAGTTCCAGCAGGCGCGGCGCGCGCCCGCGCAGGCGCAGCGGCACGCCGCCGACCGCGCGCAGGTTCAAAGTCAGATCCTCGCCCACGGCTCCGTCGCCGCGCGAGAGTCCGCGCACGAAGAGCCCGTCTTCGTAGAGCAGGCTGGCCGACACGCCGTCCCACTTCGGCTCGCAGGCGTATTCCGGCGCTTCCTCCGTCCGCCCGGCCAGCCCCTTCAGCACGCGCGCGTGGAATTCCTCGACCTCCGCGCCGCTAAACAGGGACTCGATCGAAATCATCGGCACGCTGTGGGCGATGCGCGCGACCTTGGAACCCTCCGGCAGCGCCGCTCCCACCCGTTGGCTGGGGGAATCGGGCTGCACCCAGTCCGGATGCGCCTCCTCCAGCGAGCGCAACTCGCGGAACAACCGGTCGTACTCCGCGTCCGACACCACCGGGCGCGCCAGAACGTAGTAGGCGTGATCGTGCGACCGGATCTGCTCGATCAGCTTCGAGTAGCGCGCGCGCTCGCCGCCGGCGGCCATTTCAGGTCGGGCGCAGTTCCGCGATGCCGGCGGCCGCCAGCAGCTCACTCAGACTGCGCTCGGTGCGCGCGCCGGCGCCGCTCGAAAGGATGAGCGCCAGACCTGGGGCGCCCACTTCACGCAAGCGCCGCAACGTGGCGGCGGAAACGACCGGAAGGCCGTCGCTGATTGGCGAGTAGAGGCCGATGCGGACCACGCGCCGGCCGCCCTGCACGCGCCCGGCCGACACGGCCGCGCTGATCGCGTCCAGATCCAGACTGGGATCGGCGAACTCCATCTTGCAGCCGAGAAAGACCCGGCCGTCCTCGAACTTCGCAGTGGCGCCTTCGCGCGCACCGCGCAGCACTTTGGAGGTGGCCGCAGCCTGCTCCGCGACGGCGACGAGGTTGCGGTCGTCCATGCGGAAAGGATAGCGCTCCGGCCGGCTGCGGCTGACAATGCGACGGCGCGAAAAACAGGGCCGCGCGCTTCCCCGACGCGCGACCCCTCCATCAACGATCCGTTCCATCAGCGATCCGCTTCATCCTCAAACTGTCACCGGCTCCACCGGGGCCGGGCCGTAGCCGGTGAAGGGCACTCGGTTCACGAGGCGGCGCACGCCAGTGGCGGCGTCTTCGCGCTCTTCGGGCTGGACCACCACGAAGGCCTTGAGGCCCATCAGTTCCTGCGGCTGGATGTCGAGTTTCCCGCCGACCGGGAAGCCCAGCACCTGCAGCACGAATTTGGCCCGCGGCATCCCCCGCTCGGACCAGTGCAAGGAGTCCCAACAGGCCGTCCGGCCCTGCCACTCCCCGGCATCCACCTCCCAGCGGAGGCCCCAGCGCACGTGCCCCGCCGGGCTGCGCGATTCGCGCACCTCGACCACCCGGCACAGGTATTCGCCGGGGGGCACGGAGCGCAGGTCTTCGATGTTTTCGACGTTGGAGAGATCGATCTGCATGGTTTTTGGCCTTCACCTGAGACCACGCGCCCGCGTATACAGGGTTACCAGGAATTCCCGGACCCTCCCGGCCGGCTTCCCCACTCCTTCGAACGGCTGCATGAATCCCTCGCGCCTCCTTCTGCCTCTGCTCACGCTGATGTTTGTGGCCGCGCCGGAACCGGCGCTGGCGGCAGGGCAGGAGCCCGCAGCGCAGAATCCCGCGCCGCAGGAAGCCGCCGAGCAGCCCCAGTTCTGGGAGCGCGGCGGATCCATCGACGAAGCCTTCGGCGTGGCCCTCTCCAAGGTCGCGTACCTCCCTTTCTACAACCTGCTCGGCGGCCCCGACTCGCCCCCGCTCACCGACGCCGCAGGGGCGCCCGTGATCGGCCCCAACGGGCAGGCGGTGCGGGTGCAGCTGCCGCTCGTGGTGGTCTGGCTGGTGATCGCCGCGGTGTTCTTCACCCTGACGTGGCGCTTCGTCAACTTCCGACTCTTCGGCCACGCCATTCAGGTTGTGCGCGGCAAGTATGACAATCCGAACGACCACGGCGAGGTCACGCACTTCCAGGCGCTGTCCTCCGCGCTCTCGGCGACGGTGGGACTGGGCAACATCGCCGGCGTCGCCATCGCCATCTCGCTGGGCGGCCCTGGCGCCACCTTCTGGATGATCGCCGCCGGACTGTTGGGCATGTCCCTCAAGTTCACCGAGTGCACGCTCGGTCAGAAATACCGCAAGATCGACGCGCAAGGCCGCGTCTCCGGCGGCCCGATGCACTACCTGCGCGACGGCCTAGCCAAGAAGGGCATGGCGCCCCTCGGATCAGTGCTCTCGGTGATGTTCATCATCTTCTGCATCGGCGGCTCGCTGGCGGGCGGCAACTCCTTCCAGGTCAACCAATCGCTGGGCATCCTGCGCACGGAGGTCCCCTTCTTCGCGGAGCACGGCTGGGTCTACGGGGTGATCATGGCGGTGCTGACCGGCATCGTGATCATCGGCGGCATCAAGCGCATCGCCTCGACGGCGGAAAAGATCGTGCCGGCCATGTGCGGCATTTACCTGATCGCCGGCTTCATCGTGCTGATCGGCAACGCCAGCCACATTCCGGACGCGTTCGGGGCGATCATCCAAGGCGCCTTCAGCGGCGACGCGATCTACGGCGGGGTGATCGGCACCCTGGTCCTGGGCTTCAAGCGCGCCGCCTTCTCCAACGAGGCCGGCGTCGGCTCGGCGGCCATCGCCCACAGCGCGGCCAAGACCGAGTATCCGGTGCGAGAAGGCATCGTCGCGCTGCTCGAACCCTTCATTGACACGGTGGTGATCTGCACCATGACGGCTCTCGTGATCGTGATCACCGGCGTCTACGACCCGGCCGGCGAGCACGCCGCCCTGGTGGCCGGCGCGGACGGCGCGGCCCTCACGCGCGAAGCCTTCAAGAGCATCCACATCCTCGGCATGTCCACGTGGTTCCCCTACGTGTTGATGGTGGCCGTGGTGCTGTTCGCCTATAGCACGATGATCTCCTGGTCCTACTACGGCGAGCGCTGCTGGACGACGCTGTTCGGCCAGAAGTCGTCCCTGTCCTTCAAGATTCTGTTCCTGGTCTTCGTCGTGCTCGGCTCGATCGTGAGCGCCACCAACGTCCTCGAGTTTGGCGACCTGATGATCCTCATCATGGCCTTCCCGAACATCCTGGGCCTGTACCTTCTGCAAGGCGACGTGCGCCACGATCTGAAGGATTACGAAGCCAAGTTGAAAGCAGGGTCCTTCACCGTATACAAGTAAGGGGTGTCCCCCCCCCTCAGTCAGGCGCCGGTCGAGCCCGGCGCCACCGCCTTCGTCGTGGTGCCGGCCAGTCTCGAGACGGCCCGGCCCGACCAAGTGCAGTTGAACCCCATCGGCGAGTTTAAGAAGGCCCTGGCCT
>CAYVPL010000078.1:0-10618 GCA_964453755.1 uncultured Planctomycetales bacterium | reverse complement strand
GCCCTCAGCCAGTCCTATTTGCGCCGGCTGCTGGGAGCTGCCGGCGCGATTCGCCCGCGCATCGAGGTGCTCGGCGGCAGCGGCTGGCCGCTGATCTTCAGCGGCGCGCGCGGCGCCTGCGCGGTGCTGCACCGCGACGGCGAGGAGTTGCTCTTCGTCACCGAGCGCGCGGCGCGCCGCACCGACGTGCTGCGCCTGGCTGACGAGGAATCGGTGGATCGCGCGCTCGACGCGCTACTGCGCGAGCAGTTCACGGCCGCAGGAATCGGATAACCGGCGGCCGGCGCCTTCGTCCTTCTACGGATGGAAGGCCGCTCGGCGCGCTTGCTCGCCTGGTTGCTGCTGGCCGCGGCCGTTCGCGCGGCCTGCGCGCAACTGCCGCCGGCGCCCCTGAATCCGGCGCTGCCCGGCCACGGGCCGCCCACCCTGGTGCCGGATCTCGCGCATGATGGAGCCGAACGCCTGGCTTGGCTGCCGGGCTTGGGCCAAGGCGGAGCCGCCGATCTGGTGGCGGCGCGTCCCGGGCTCGGCGTGCCGCTGAGCCTCGCCACGTTGCGTCTGGTGCCCGGGATCGGCGAGACGACGGCCCGCGAGATCGCGGCCTTCTATGCGCGGCTGCCGGTCCGAACGGATGGCCAGGCGCCGCCCTCGCCGGCGCCGGATCGTTAGAATTCCCGCGTGGCGGCGCGTGCCCTGCGCGAGAGCGTGTCGGAAATCGTGGGCCGCGCGCTCGCCGAGGACGGCGCAGCGGCGGACGCGACCTCCCTGGCCGTCGTGCCGGAAGAGGCGCGCGCCCGCGCCTGCCTGCGGGCCAAGCAAACCGGCGTGCTGTCCGGCTGCGCCTACGCCGAGGCGGCCTTTCGTCTGACCGATCCGCAAGTGCGCTTGCATTGGCTGGCGCAGGACGGCGCCGTGCTGAGCCCCGGCCAGATCGTGCTCGAAGCCTCCGGGCGGGCCCGCGGCCTGCTGGCCGGCGAGCGCACGGCCCTCAACTTCCTGCAGCGGCTCTCGGGCATCGCCACCGTCACCGCCGCCGCCGTGGCTGCGGCCGGGACTCTGCAGGTGCTCGACACGCGCAAGACCGCTCCCGGGCTGCGCGATGCCGAGAAGGCGGCGGTGCGGCACGGCGGCGGCGTCAATCACCGCCGCGACCTCGAAGATCAGTTGCTGCTCAAGGAGAACCATTTCGCGCTGTCGGGCAGGAGCTACGCGGCGACGGTGAGCGCCGCGCGCGCTGCCGCGGCCGGACGGATGCTGGGCGCCGAAGCCCGCAGCCTGGCCGAGGCCGAGGCCGCGCTCGAGGCGGGCGCCGATTACGTTCTGCTTGACAATTTTTCTCCAGCCGAACTGACGGCGGCGGCCGCGCAGTTGCGGCAGCGCTTTCCGCGCGCCGTGCTCGAGGGCAGCGGCGGCATGCGCCCGGAGGGGCTCGCGCGTCTGGCGGCAAGCGGGCTGACGCGCGTGTCTCTGGGCGCGCTCACGCACTCCGCGCCGGCTCTGGACTTGTCCCTGCTGATCGAGCCGGAGCCGCGCGCTTGAACGTCGGACTCCGCGGCTTCTACGACGTTTGGACGGCGCGGCCGGCTTGGCAGAAGGCGGCCTTGCTGGCGGCGCAGCTGTTGCTCATCGGCATCCTGTCCTCCACGCCGGGCCACGGCGGCAGCGGGGCGCCGCAATTGCGCGGCTTCGTGCTGAACTGGGCGCACCAGCCTCTTTACGGCGCGCTGGCCGTGCTGCTCGCCGCTCTGCTCAGGGTGCGCCTCGGCGCCGCGCGTTGGGGGCCCTTCGCGCTGGTCGTCGCTCTGACGCTGCTCGTCGGCGTCGCCGACGAAATGAATCAACTGCGCGTGCCGCAGCGCGATTCCTCCGTGTGGGATCTGGGCAGCGATGCCCTGGGCGCGATTCTGGCGCTGACCGTGGCGGGCTGGACCTGCCGCCGCGAAGGCCCGCTCTTCGCCGCCGACCCGTTGTTGTTCTGCATCGGCCTGTCCCTGGCCTACAATTGCCTGCCCGCATTCCTTCCCAACGTTCCGCTCCCGCTGCCGAAGCCTTGACCGACCCGCACGACTCCTACTCTTCGCCGCTCGCCGCCCGCTATGCCAGCCGCGCGATGCAGGAGAATTTTTCGGAGCGCGCGCGCAGCCTGGTCTGGCGCGATTTGTGGATCGTGCTGGCGGAGTGCGAGCGCGAGCTGGGCCTGCCGATCAGCGCGGAGCAGATCGCGCAGCTCAAGTCGGCGCGCGCGGATCTGGACCTGGCGCGCGTCGCCGAGCTGGAGCGCGAGTTGCGCCACGACGTCATGGCGCACGTGCACGCCTACGGCGAGAAGGCGCCGCTGGCGCGGCCGATCATCCACCTCGGCGCCACCTCCTGCTACGTCGCCGACGGCGCCGACCTGGTGCTGATGCGACGCGGCCTCGGCATCCTGCGCGCCCGGCTGGTCGGCGTGCTGCGCGCGCTCGCGGAATTCTGCCGCGCGCAGGCCGATCAGCCGGTGCTCGGCTTCACGCACTTCCAGCCGGCGCAGCCGACCACCCTGGGCAAGCGCGCCGCGCTGTGGCTGCAGGATCTGCTGCTGGATCTCGAGCAGATCGAGGACGCGCTGGCGCGCCTGCCGTTCCGCGGCGCGAAGGGCACGACCGGCACGCAGGCCAGCTTCCTGCAACTCTTCGCCGGCGATCACGCCAAGGTGCGCGCGCTCGACCGCATGGTCACCGAGCGGATGGGCTTCGCCCGCAGCGTCGCGGTCAGCGGCCAGACCTATCCGCGCAAGTGGGACAGCCTGGTGTTGAACGCCGTCGCGGGCATCGGGCAGAGCGCCGCGAAGTTCGCCGTGGATCTGCGCCTGATGGCGCACCGCAAGGAGTTGGAAGAGCCGTTCGGCCGCAAGCAGATCGGTTCGTCGGCCATGCCCTACAAGCGCAACCCGATGCGGAGCGAGCGCATCGGCGCGCTGGCGCGCTATCTCATGCATCTGGCGCCCAACGCGCTTGACACCGCGGCCAACCAGTGGCTCGAGCGCACGCTGGACGATTCCGCGAACCGGCGCATCGCCATTCCCGAGTCCTTCCTCGCCGCCGACGCCATCTTGCTGCTGCTGCAAGACGTCATACCGGGCCTCGTGCCTTATCCCAAGGTGATGGAGCGGGCGCTCCAATCCGAACTGCCCTTCCTCGCCACCGAGGAAATCTTGATGGCCGCGGTGCAGGCGGGCGGCGATCGTCAGGATCTGCACGAGCGCATCCGCGTCCACAGCCAGGAGGCCGCGGCCCGCGTGAAGACCGGCGACGGCCGCAACGACCTGCTCGAGCGCCTCGCCGCCGACGCGGCCTTCGCGCCGATTCACGCGCGGCTGCCGGAGCTCACCGAGCCGCGCCGCTTCGTCGGCCGCGCGCCGGAGCAGGTGCGCGAGTATCTGCAGGAAACCGTGCTTCCCGTGCTGGCCGCGCGCAGCGAGCTTCGCGCGCCCGAGGGCGAGGTCAAAGTCTGAGCGGCATGTTCCTCGCGAGTTCCTGGTTCGGCCAGCGCGCCCGCGACCTCGGCCACCAGTTGCGTCTGGCTCACGCTCTGCGCTTCGAGGGCGTCGCGCTCTTGCCGGCCGCCGGGCCGTCCCACTCCGCCGCCCTGCCGCCGACGCCGCTCCTCAACCTCGGCGCCGCCGCCTGGGACGCCCTGCAGCCGCCCGCCGAGCCCGCGACCGCGCCGCGCCGCATCTGGCAGGCGGCCCAGATTCCCGCGGCGCTGGCCGAAATGGCGCGGCTGAATTGTCAGATGATGATCCTGCCCGCCGGCAGCGACCTTCAGCCCGGAGCGCACGAGCGCGGGGAGCGCTTGCTCGGCCGCATCCGCCGCGGCGAATCTTTGGACGGCGACGAGGCGCTCGAGGAATTGCGCCTGCTCGACGAACTCGCCGCCGAGCGCCAACTCGCCGACCTCGCCGGATTCCTTCACAGTTTGCTGCGCGGCGCGCCCGGCCTGCGCGTGGCGCTCGCGCCCGGACCGTCGCCGGCGGCGCTGCTCACGCCGGCGCGCCTGCGCCTGCTGTTGGACGAGTTGCGCCATCCCGGCCTCGGCCTGTGGCACGATCCCGCCGACGCCGCCGCGCGCGCCGCGGCCGGGCTCGCCGCGCCGGGCGAGTGGCTGGACGCTTTCGGGCGCCACCTGCTGGGCGTGAGCCTGCACGACTTTGCCGCCGGCCGCGACGGCCTGCCGCCCGGCGCCGGCACCGTGGACTGGGCCCTGCTGGCCGATTACCTGCCGCGCGGCGCGCTGCGCGTGCTGGCGATGGCGCCTTCGTATCCTGAAGAGTGGCTCGCCGAAGCTCGCAGCGCCCTGGCTGCGCGCCGGGTGGCCTGAACCGCATGCCGTCCCGACCCGCGCTGCGCGATCTGGCCAAGGCTCTGCCGTCGGCGGGCCGCGTGATCCTCTGCACGCACCGCCATCCGGATCCGGACGGCCTCGGCGCGCTGCTCGGGATGCAGTATCTGCTCGCCACGCGCTTCGGCTTGATCGGCGATCTGGTGCTGGAAGGGCGCATCCGCCGCGCCGAGAACGCGGCCATGCGCGATCTGCTCGGCATTCGCGCGCTGCCGAAGGGCGGCGTGAATCCTTCCGCCTACGGCGGCCTGCTGCTCGTGGACTCACAACCGGGCTTCAGCCACACGCATCCGCCCGGAGGCTTGCCGCTGCTGGCGGTGGTGGATCATCACGACGGTCCCGAGCGCGGCGAAGGCGGCGCCGCATCGCGCGCGCGTTTCGAGTGGGTGGACACGGGCTACGGCGCGACCAGCGCGATGGTCTACGACTTGCTGCGCGCCTTCGATCTGAAGCCGGACGAGCGCGTGGCGACGGGGCTCTTCTGCGGCGTGCGCTACGACACCAACGACCTGCAGCGCGGCGCCAGCGAAGTGGACGTGCGCGCCTATCAGGAACTCGAAGCGCTGGCGAACCGCCACATCGTCGCCGAGATTGACCATCCGCCGCTGCCGCGCGCCTGGTATCAGCAGATGCACACCGCGCTCGCGGCCTGCCGCACGCACGGACCGCTATCCCTCACATTGCTGGGGGAGGTGCCGAGTCCGGAAGCAGTGGCGGAGGTCGCCGACTGGCTCTTGCGCCTGGAAGGCCAGACCTGGTCCCTTGCGGGCGGAGCTTGCGACGGGCTCTATCAGGTTTCCCTGCGCACCGATCAGGCCGGCGCCGATGCCTATCCCATGCTGCGCGCCATTCTCGACGGGCTCGGATCCTGCGGCGGGCACGGCCGGATGGCCGGCGGGCAGGTGCCGCTCGCGGATCAGCCCTTGGACGCGCTGCGGGAGCGCATCGCCGCGCGGGCGCTTGCGTACTTCGACCTCCAGGGCGTGACGGCGGAAGCGGTGGTTCCGGGAGCCGCCTCGGTCATTCCGCCCGGCGCGCCGCGTTGACAGACCCGGCGGTCCGCCGTATTCTTTTCCACCCTTCGCGGCTGTAGCTCAGTTGGTAGAGCACTACCTTGCCAAGGTAGATGTCGTCGGTTCGAATCCGATCAGCCGCTCCAAAACACTTGCGGGCCCCGCGCAGCCAGATTGCTGGCGCCGCGGGGCCCGATTTTTTTCAGCCGTCGTGTTCGGCCGCCAGGTCGGCGTTGGCCTGCACGAAGGCCAGCCACTGCTCCGGCACGTTGTCCTCGGGGAAGATGGCGTCCACCGGGCACTCCGGTTCGCAGGCGCCGCAGTCGATGCACTCCTCCGGGTGAATGAACATCGGCAGATTCAGGGTTCCGGGCTGCGGCTCGGATTCATAGATGCACTCGACCGGACACACGTCCACGCAGGAGGTGTCTTTGGTCGAGACGCAGGGTTCGGTGATGACGTAGGTCACTCGGAGCAGGTCGGGGAAGCGGAACGCCTGGGACCGCCCCGAAGGGGGGTAGGACCGCAAGGCCAGCCGCCTTATGTAACTCCCCCCAGCCGCAGGTCAAGGCCCACCACGGATACTGGCCCAGTCGGCTGCGGATGGGCCCGCCGGCAGACGGCGAGAAGAGGGCAGAAAGAGCCGAACGGAGAGCGTCACGTCCGCAGGGCGCGCCTTGGGCACTCTTTTGCCTCGGTTCGCTCGGTCTTGGGCCTCTGGGGCCCGTTCTGGCCGCTTCATCCGCAGCCGACTGGGCCAGTATCCGTGGTGGGTCCGCTATCCTCTCCCCGATGTCCTGGGCCCAACTCGCGCTGGCGGCGGCTGCCGGCTACGGCCTGGGATCGGTGTCTTTTGCTCTGTTGCTGGCGCGGGCGCGCGGGATTGACCTGCGGCAGATCGGCAGCGGCAACTTGGGGGCGACCAACGCTGGCCGTGCGCTGGGGCGGAAGGCCGGCATCCTGGTCTACTTCCTGGACGCCCTGAAGGGCTTCGGGCCGGCTTGGGTCGCCGCGCGCTGGACCGGGAGCCCGGAGTTGGCGGTCGCCGCCGGCGCAGGCGCCTTCCTGGGCCATCTCTGGCCGCTCTGGCACGGATTCCGCGGCGGCAAGGGCGTGGCCACGCTGTCCGGCGCCCTGCTGGCGCTGGCGCCCTGGGTGGTGCTGGCGGCGGGCCTGAGTTTCCTGCTGGGAGTGCTGCTCACCCGCATCATGTCGGTGGGTTCGATCGCCTTCGGGCTGGCCTTGGGACCGGCTGCCTTCGTCCTCCAAGCACCCACGCCGATTGCCCTCTTCGCCGCGCTCGGCGGACTGGCTCTGATTTACACCCACCGGGCCAACATCCGGCGCCTCCTGCGCGGGGAAGAGAAGCCGCTCGGCCGGCGCAGCCAGGAGGCCAGCGAGGAAAGCTCATGAAACAAGGCAAAGTACTGGTGATCGGCGACGGCGGCTGGGGCACGGCCCTGGCCCTGGCGGCTCAGCGGGCCGGCAACGAGGTGGCCGTCTGGAGCGTGGACGCCGCCTACGCGCAAGAAGTGGCCAAGAGCCGCGACAACCGCAAGTTCCTGCCCGGAGTGCCGATCCCGGCCGAAATCCTGTGGACCAGTTCCGAAGCGGAAGCCCTCGCCGGCGCCGATCTCGTCCTTTCGGTGGTGCCCACCCAATTCGTGCGGCCCACCCTGCAGCGCTTCGCCGGCCGGCTCCACCGCCTGCCGGTCTTCTCCGCCTCCAAGGGCCTCGAACGCGGCAGCCTGGCGCGGCCCAGCGAGATCGTGGCCGGCGTGCTCGGGCCGGATGCGCCGGTCGGAGCCATTTCCGGACCTTCGCACGCCGAAGAAACGGCGCGCGGACTCGCCACCACGGTGGTGGTGGCCTGCGCCGATCCGCTGCTCGCCGACACGGTGGCGGAGCGCCTGGGCAGCGAGTCGCTGCGGCTCTACACCAGCGGCGATCTGGCCGGCGTCGAGCTCGGCGGCGCGCTCAAGAACATCATCGCGGTCGGCGCGGGCATCGCCGACGGCCTGGGCCTGGGCGACAACGCGAAAGCCGCGCTCGTCGCGCGCGGGTTGGTCGAGATGGCGCGCTTCGGCGCGGCGCGCGGCGCTCGCCGCGACACGTTCTTCGGCCTGAGCGGCGCGGGCGATCTGATGGTGACCTGCTACTCGCAACACTCGCGCAATCGCGGCCTCGGCGAGCGCATCGGCCGCGGCGAGTCCCTGCAGCAGATTCTGGCCAGCACCGAGAAGGTGGCCGAGGGCGTGTGGACTTGTCAGGCGATCCACGAGGCCGCCGGCAAGCTCGGCGTCAGCATGCCGATCACCGAGGCGGTGCATGCCGTGCTCTTCGGCGGGCTGGCGCCGCGCGAAGCGGTGCGCGGGCTCATGCAGCGACCGCGGCGCGCCGAACTGGCAGAATGAGCGCGTGAGACATCCGCAACCGCCGCGCCGCTGGCTGCCCGCCGATTTTCGCGCTTCCTCTTGGGAGGCGGTGCGGCCGTGGCTGCAGGAGCTCGAGCAGCGGCCCCTCAACAGCCCGGCCGATCTGGAGCGCTGGCTGCTCGATCGCAGCGAGCTGGATTCGTGGATCGCGGAAGAATCCTCGCGCCGCAACGCCGCCGCCGCCTGCCACACCGACGACAAGGCGGCGGAGGCGGCGCATCTGGCCTTTCAGACCGAAATCGTGCCGGAAATCAAGCCGGTCGCCGACCGGCTCGACCGGCGCTATCTGGCCAGTCCGCACCGGGCCGCGCTGCCGCGCGCGCAGTGGGAGGTGCACGACCGCGAGGTCGAGTTGTCCGTCCAGCTCTTTCGCGAAGCCAACGTCGAACTGGAAGCCCGCGAGGAGGAGCTGACTCTCGAGTACGGGCAGATCACCGGCGCGATGACGGTCTCGTGGCAGAGCCGCGACTGGACGCTGGCGGAACTGGCGCGCTTCGCCGAAGAGCCGGACCGCGCGCTGCGCGAGCAGGCCTGGCGCCTCGCCGCCGGCCGGCGCGCGCAAGACGCCGCGAAACTCGAGCAGCTGTTCGACGCGCTGCACGCGTTGCGCGCGCAGATGGCCGCCAACGCCGGATTTGACAATTTTCGCGACTACGCCCACGCCGCCGCCGGCCGCTTCGACTACTCCACGGCGGACTGCCTCGCCCTGGGCGAGAACGTCGCCCGCCACGTGCTGCCGGTGGTGCGGCGCATGGGCGAATGGCGCCGCCAGCAGCTGGGCGTGGAGCAGCTGCGGCCCTGGGATCTGGCGGTGGATCCCCTGCACGCGCCTTCCTATCAACCCTTCGCCGACGCGCGCGGACAGGTCGCCGTCGCCGCGCGCCTGCTGGGGCGCGTGCGGCCCGGCTTCGCCGACGAGTTGCTCTGGCTGGAGAGCGAAGGACTGCTCGACCTCGCGACGCGCCCGCACAAGCGTCCCGGCGGCTTCATGGACACCTTCGAAGGCGCCCGCGTGCCTTTCATCTTTGCCAACTCCGGCACCACGCACGGCGACGTCGAGACCCTGCTGCACGAAACCGGCCACGCGCTGCACGCGCTCGCCGGGCGCGACCGCGAACCGGTGGACTACCGCGGCGCCCCGCTCGAATTCGCCGAAGTCGCCTCGATGGGCATGGAGGCCATGTGCATGGAGCATCTGCGCGACGAGTATCCGCCTGAGCAGGTGCGCGCGGCGCGGCTGCGTTCGCTCGAAGGCATCGCCAGCACCTTTCCGTGGGTGGCGATCGTGGACGGATTCCAGCAGCGCATCTACACCGAGCCTTGCCTCGGCGCGCCGGCGCGGGCGCGCGCTTGGCTCGAACTGCGCGAACGCTACGCCTCTGGAGTGGACTGGAGCGGGCTTGAGGCGGAGCGCGCGCGCGAGTGGCATCGCCAACTGCACATCTTCGAGGTGCCCTTCTACTACGTCGAATACGCGCTGGCGCAGATCGGCGCGCTGCAACTGTGGCGCCGCTACCGCCGCGATCCGGCCGGCGCCGTCAACGGCTACCTGGAGGGCCTGCGCCTGGGCGGCTCGCGCCCGCTGCCGGAGCTCTACGCCGCGGCCGGCCTGCGCTTCGATCCGCGCGGCGAGACCCTCGGCGAATTGATGAAGGAATTGGAAGAGGCCTGGTCGGGCGAACTAGGGCTGCGCTGAACAAGTGCTTTCGCGCCGGCGCGAGTCATCGCGCCCGAGATCAAGGAGCCGGGTTCTGCGCCTATTGGTCAATAGGCGCGGGTTCCGGCGACGCAGAGATCGGGCGTGAGGGCCGCGTCCGGGGCGGAATGACTTGTTCAGCGCAGACCTAGTCTGATCAGCCGGCCGCTGCGATGCGGAAGGTGACGGGCACGCGCAGCAGTCCTGCGACGGGCGCGCCGTCGCGCGTGGCCGGCAGCAGCGTCCAACCGCGCGCGGCCGCCAGCGCCGCTTCGTCCAGCAGCGCGTGGCCGCTCGATTGTTCGAGAATCACTTCGGCCGGGAGTCCCGTTTCCGTGACGCGGAGGCGCAGCCAAACCGTGCCCTCCTGGCCGCGCCGGCGCGCCTGCCGCGGATAGTCCGGCGCCGGACAGGTGTCGGCGCGGATGCGCGCGGCTTCCGTCACGGCGGCGGGACTCGCAGCCGGAGCGGAGGCAGCGGACGCCGATGGGGCGGCGGCGAGGGCGGGATCCGCGGCAGTCGCCGGAGCCGGATCTGCGGACGGCGCCGCGGCCGGCGCTGCGGCCGCTGCGGTCGGCGGACGCCTCTCGGAGCGCTCCCGCGGCGGCGCTTGGAACCAGGCCGCGGCAGCGTCGGAGCTCACCAAGGCTTCGAAGGTGGAGACCGGGAATTCTTCCGGCACGGGCGCGACCTGCGGCTCGGGAGAGTCGCCGCACCAGATCACCTCCGGTTCGGGCTCCGCCGCGGCCGCGGGCGCCTGCAACTGCGGTGCTGGGCCGAAACCGATTGTCAGAGGGCGCTCGGCGGCGCCGGCGCCGCCGAACCAGCCGATCAGGCCGGCGACGGCGCCGAAGGCGGCGGCATGCAACACGATCGAGGCGGCCGCCGGCCCTGCCAGCGCCGATCCGCGGTGCGGCGGCCGCGCCGTCATGCTCAGAAGGCGACGTCCACGGTCAAGATGAAGTTGCGGCCGGGAGCGTTGACGCCGGAGCCGTGGACGCGGTAGTCCACGTCGCCGATGTTCTCGAGCGAGGCGCTCAGAGTCACGTTGTCCTGGAGTTTCATGCCGGCGCTGATGCCGAAGACGGTGTAGCCGG
>CAYVPL010000077.1:0-10645 GCA_964453755.1 uncultured Planctomycetales bacterium | reverse complement strand
CAAGCACGCGCGATTCCTGGCGCTCCTGCCCTACACCGCCTAATCACAGTCGCACTGGGAGGACCTCCGTGAAAACCCGCCTCATCCTGAACGAAGACATCCCGACCCTCGGCCTGACCGGCGAGGTGATCGAAGTCACCCCGGGCTACGCGCGCAATTTCCTGCTGCCGAACGACCTGGCCCTGCCCTACTCCGACGACGCCGTGCGCCGCATTGACAAGCGCCGCAAGGAAGCGGAGACCAAGCGCGTCGAAATGCGCGCCGACATGCAGGCTCTGGCCGAGCGGCTGGCGGCTCTCTCGATCACCTTCGAGGAGAAGGTCAGCGAGGAAGGCCACCTGTACGGCGCGGTCAACGCCCGGCGCCTGGCCGAACGGCTTGCCGCCGAAGGCCTGGAGATTCCGGAGAACCACATCCGGTTGGCCGAGCCGATTCGCCAGGTGGGCGAGTACAGCGTGCCGATCCACGTTCACGCCGACATCAAGGCGGCCGTGAAGGTTTGGGTCGTGGGCATCACGCAGCCGAGTCCGGCAGCGCCGGCGCCGGCCGCCCCGTCCGAGGCCTGATCGCGGGCGCGCGGGACGGCCGGGGTGTCTCCCGGCCGTCCCGACCCTACACTTGAGCCCCATGGCGGAGCGCGTACCGACCGAGCGCGTCCCGTACGACCTCGCGGCCGAGATGTGCGTGCTCGGCTCGATTCTGCGGGATCCTCGCTGCTTGCCCGAAGTCGCCGCCCATCTCGGGCCGGACGACTTCTACGGTCCACGTCACCGCCGCCTCTTCCAACTGATGGAAGAGATGGAGAAGCGCAGCGCCGGCCACTGCGATGCGGTGTCCGTGGCGCACGAGGAGTTGCGCCTCGAACTGGCCGACGAGCTGGGCGGCGCCGCTTACCTGCAAGAGTTGATGGCGGCCGTGCCTTCGATCGCCTTCCTCGAGAACCACGTGCGCATCGTGCGCGACCTGGCGATCAAGCGCGCACTGCTCGACGCCTCGGCGCACGTGCAGCGGCTGGTGTTCTCGACGGAAGAGGACGAGATCGGCATGGTGGTGGAGCAGGCCGAGACGGCGCTCTATCAGGTCGGCGACCGGCTGGTGTCGAAGAACGCCGAGTCCATGCGCGAGATCGTGGACCGGCAGTTGGAGGCGCTGCTGGCCGGCAAGCAGCAGGACGGCGGACTGCAGACCGGCTTCCTCGAACTGGACGACATGCACGGCTTCCGGCCCGGCGACCTCATCGTGCTCGCCGCGCGTCCCGCCATGGGCAAGACCGCGCTGGCCCTGAACCTGCTCGAGCGCGTGGCCTTGAAGGAGAAGCGCGCGGTGCTCATGTTCTCGCTCGAAATGCCCTGCGACCAGCTGGTGATGCGCCTGCTGTCCTCGCACGCGCGCATCGACCATTCCAGCCTCCGCCAGGGCAAACTCTCGCCCGAGTTCCGCCGTCGTCTGACAATTTCAGGCAGCGCGCTGCGCACGGCGCGCGTGCACATCGACGAAAGCTCGCAGCCGACGCTGGCGGAAATTCGCGCCAAGGCGCGGCGGCTCAAGCGCGACGGCCAGCTCGACCTGATCATCGTGGACTACCTGCAGTTGCTGCAGGCCAAAGCCGAAAGCCGGCAGACCGAGATCGCCTTGATCTCGCGCACTCTCAAATCCATCGCCCGCGACCTCAAGGTTCCCGTGATGGCGCTGGCCCAGCTCAACCGCAAGGCCGAGGAGCGCTCCGATCACCGGCCCATGCTGTCCGATCTGCGCGAATCGGGCGCCATCGAGCAGGACGCGGACCTCGTGCTGCTGCTGATGCGCGAGGAGGTCTACGGCGAAACCGAGGAAAACCGCGACAAGGCGCAGATTTACGTCGCCAAGAACCGGCACGGTCCCACCGGCGACTTCACCATGCGCTTCGACAAGCGTTTCATGCGCTTCGAGAATTTCACCCAGCACGCGCAGGATCAGCCGGCACCCGCTCCGGCAGCCGCCTTCGAATGAGAAGCCTGGCCCGTCTTGCCCTGGCGGCGCTGCTCGCGACCGGCTTCGGCCTGTCCGCGTCGGCGGCCCAGGAACCGGAGCCGCCGGCTCCGGCGGCGCAGGAGCCGGCCGCGCCGCAGCAGCCGACCGCCGACCGGCCGATCATCGAGTCGGTCGAGATCCTGAACGCGCCCGGCCGCGAGGCGGAGATCCGCGCCAGCATGCGCCAGAAGGACGGCGTGCTCTTCGATCCGCGCGGCCTGCAGCACGACATTCAGTGGCTGTGGCGCTACCGCCGGGTGCGCGTGGACGACGCCAGCCTCCGGCCCGGATCCGCGCCCGGCCATGCCGTGCTCGTGCTGGAGGTGCACGCTTTCCGCGCCTATCACCGCGCCATCTTCGAGGGCAACGATGAGTACGACCGCGCCGAGTTGGAACTGCGCGCCGGGCTGTTCGGCCAGTCGCTGGACATCGAGACCATCGGCCAGGTGGTGCGCCGCATCGAGGATTACTACCGCGAGGAAGGTTTCTCCCACGTGAAGGTCGAGTGGGTCGAGAACGAGGCGGCCGGCGAAGTGTTGTTCCGCATCACCGAGGGTCCCATCGTCCGCATCGCCGAGTTGGTCTTCGAGGGCAACGAGGCGATCCGCGCCGGCGGCCGCTGGTATCCCGGACTCGACCTCACCAGCACGATCAAGCACAAGCCCGGCTTTCTGTTCATCAGCGACGGCGTCTACTCCGAGACGCGGGTGCAGGAGGACATCAACGCGCTCAAGCAGGTCTACGTCGACTACGGTTACCGCGACGTGCAGGTGACCACCTCGACGCGCTATCTCGACGAGGAGGAGTCCGACATCGAGTTGACTTATCACATCGTCGAGGGACCGCTCTACCGGGTGCGCTCCGTCGCCGTGGTGTCCGACAATGGCCGCCCCTTGAGCATTCAGAACGTCGAGCGCCTGTGGGACGGGCGGCTCCAGCCGGGGGACCCGCTCGAACTGGCGCGCATCAACGCCGTGATGGCCGAGATCACGCGCGCCTACGCCGAGATCGGCCACCCCTCGCTGGCGCGGGCCGACGTCGAGTCCACGCGCCGCCCGCAATTTTTCCAGATCGTCGGCGGCACCGATCCGCGCACCCCCGGGCCGAAGGCAGTCTTCGACGTGGAGTTGGCGGTGGTGGATCTGGAGTTCATCGTCCACGAAGGGCGGCAGAAGCGCGTGCGCGACGTGATCGTGCGCGGTCTGCAGCGCAGCGAAGACCGCGTGGCGCGGCGCGAAATCTCGATCGAGCCCGGGGACCTCGCCAGCGAGGACGAACTGCAGCGCAGTTCGCGCCGCCTCGTCGGCCAGGGCTACTTCACCGACGAGTACCGCAATCCCTTCGTGATTCCGCGCTGGCGCGACTTCGGCGACGACGAGGCGGTGGACCTGCTGATGGACATCAAGGACCTCGGATCGAGCGGCCAGTTCCGCATCGGCGGCGCCTACAACACCGACGCCGGCCCGGCCCTGATACTGAATCTGGAGAAGCGCAACTTTGACATCGGCGATCTGCCTTCGTCGCCGGGCGCAACGGTTTCGGAGATCCTCGACGGCGAGGCCTTCACCGGCGCCGGCCAGACGCTGCGCCTGGCGCTCCAGCCGGGCACTGAGTTCTCCACCTATTCACTGTCCTTCATCGAGCCCGACTTGCTCAAGGAGCATGTCAACCGGCTGTCCTTCACCGCCACGGGCGCCAAGCGGCTGCGCTTGTACTCCCGCTACGAAGAGGAGCGCGGCTCGCTCGGCTTCTCGCTGGGGCGCCGCTTCGGCCGCTTCTTCACGGTCTTCGCCGGCCCCGAATGGGAGAACGTGGAGGTCAAAGACATTGATCCGGGCGCGCCGCAGGGACTGACCGACCAGGAAGGCGAGACCCAACTCAACACCCTGGCCTTCGGCTTTCGCTTCGACACGGTGGAAGACCCCTTCTCGCCGGTGGACGGCGGTTCGGTCGGCATGAGTTTCGGCGACACCGGCACCCTGCTGGGCGGCGAGGCCGAGTACTTCACCGCCTCGCTGACGGCCGAGAAATTCCTGCCGCTGTGGGAGGACCGGCTCGCGCGCAACTGGGTGATCGCGCTGCGCGGCCGCGCGCGCCAAGGCTGGGCCGGCGGCGGCGAAGAGCACCTGCCGTACACCGAGCAGTACTACCTGGGCGGCCAGTCGAGCGTGCGCGGCTTCGACTACCGCGGCATCGGCGAGGACGCCAACTCCTTCGCCAACGGCGGCGACGCCTCCTGGGACGGCAGCCTCGAACTTCGCTTCCCGATTCTGTCCACCCGCCAGCGCGGCCTGATTGGCGAATACGAGTGGGTGCGCGGCGCCTTTTTCCTCGACGCCGGCTCCTACGGCGACGACCTGGCCAATCTCACGCCGACGCGCGCCGCCGTGGGCCTCGGCATCCGCATGCGGATGCCCCTGCTGCCGCTGGTCCCGTTCACCCTCGACTTCGGCTGGCCGATCGCCAGCGAGGAGAACGACGACACCCGCGTCGTCTCCTTCACTCTCGGCACCTTCTAAAGCCATGAAAACCATCCATGCCTTCGTTCTGGCCGCCGGCCTCGGCGCCGCCATTCTTGCCGGCGGGCTCTACGCCGGCCGCGCCTCTGCCCCGGCGGTGGATTCGATCCGCACGGTGGACATCTCGCGCATCCTGCAGGAGTTCGAGCCGATGGCCAAGGACTACGAGACCCTGCGCCTCAAGTACCAGCCGCAGGGCGACCGGCTGCGCAAGATGTCGGAGGAGATCAAATCCGAGAAGGGACAGTTGGGCCAGCTGGATCGCGCCAGCGCCGAGTACGAGACTCGGAACTTCCAGGTGCAGATGCGCGAGAAGACGCTCGAGCAGGAACTCGAGTTCTGGACCACGGCGCAGCGCCGCGAGAGCGAGGTGCTGCTGGACCGCAGCGTGCGCCGCGTCCACGGCGCCTGCGAGGTGTACGGCGGCCGTAGCGGCGTTTCGGCGGTGCTGATGCGCCCGGGCCCGCTGCCGGATGCCGGCGATCCGCGCAATTCCCTGCGCGATCTGGAAGGCCGCTGGGTGGTATGGGCCAACCCGGAGCACGACGTCACCGACGCGGTGCTCGCCATCTTGCGCGAGGAAGGCTGAGGAATCGGGAAATGCCGAATTCGGCCGACGATGCCAAGCGCCCGACGGCGCGCAACGAGCGCACCATCCGCCGCGCCGTGGACATGACCGGCGTGGCGCTTCACTCCGGAGCCTCGGTGCGCCTGCGTCTCGAGCCGGCGGCGGCGGGCGAGGGCATCGTGTTCCAGCGCACGGACCTGGAGAACGCGCCCGACATCGCGGCGCGGACGGAGCAGCTGTCCACTTCGCAACGGCGCACCGTGCTGCGCCAGGGCGAGGCCGAAATCGGCATGGTCGAGCATCTGCTGGCCGCCTGTCACGGACTCAAGGTGGACAATCTGGTGGCCCGCGTGGACGGGCCCGAGATGCCCGGCGCCGACGGCTCGTCCGGTCCCTACGCCGAATTGCTGCAGCGCGCCGGCATCGTCGAGCAGAAGCGCGCGCGCAAGACGCTCCTGATCGAGGATCCGCTGTTCTTCCGCGACGGCGACACCGAGATCGTGGTGCTGCCGCCGTCGGGCGCGAGCCTGCGTGTGCGCTATCTGCCGGACTATCCGGCGGGCGTGGACGCCATGCCGGTGAGTTTCGACCTGGCGACGGGGGACTTCGCGGCCGAAATCGCGCGGGCGCGCACCTTCGTGGTGGCCGCGGACATCGAGAAAATCCTGGCTGCCGGCCTGGGCAAAGGCGCCACCGCCGAGAACACCGTGGTGCTGGGTTCGGCCTCCGCGCCGGACATGCGCCTCGATCGCGAGCCGACGCGCCACAAGATTCTCGATCTGCTCGGAGATTTCGCCTTGCTCGGCGCCGACCTGCACGCCGACGTGATCGCCACGCGCAGCGGGCACGGCCTGAACCAGACCGCCGTGCGCGCGTTGCGCGAGCTGCTGGAAGAGCGCGAGATCGCTGCGCCGACGCTCGACACCGGCTACGCCATCACCGACGTGATGCGCCTGCTGCCTCACCGCTATCCCTTCCTGCTGGTGGACCGCGTGATCGAAGTCGAGGGCTGGCGCCGCGCCGTCGGCATCAAGAACGTCACCATCAACGAGCCCTATTTCCAGGGCCACTTTCCCGACCAGCCGCTCATGCCGGGCGTGCTGCAGCTCGAGGCCCTGGCCCAGCTGTCGGGCTTCCTGCTGCAGCGCAAGCTGGAGCACGCCGGCAAGATCGTCGTGCTGTCTTCGATTGACAAAGTGCGCTTCCGCGGCGGCGTCCAGCCGGGGGACACCCTGCGCCTGGAAGTGGAGACCCTGCGCCTGTCCGGCAGCCGCGGCCAGATCAAGGCGCAAGCCAAGGTCGGCCGCCGCATCGTCAGCGAGGCGATCCTGTCCTTCGCCATGGTGTCGCAGGCCTGACCATGCCCAACATTCACCCGACCGCCTTCGTCGCGCCCGGCGCGGAGTTGGACGAAGACGTCACCGTCGGACCGTTCTGCTACCTCGGCCAGCGCGTCCGCGTCGGCAAAGGCACCAAATTCGGGCCGCACGTCGCCGTGCAGAGCCGCACCACGATCGGCGAGAACAATCACTTCGTCGGCCAGAGCGCCATCGGCGGGCTGCCGCAGGATCTGAAGTACGCGGGCGAGGAGTCCGGGCTGGTCATCGGCAACGGCAACATCGTGCGCGAATTCGTGACGATCAACATCGGCACCGCCAGCGGCGCCTGGGTCACGAGCATCGGCGACCGCAATCTGATCATGGCCTGCGCCCACGTCGCGCACGATTGCGTGCTGGAAGACGAGATCATCCTGGGCAACAACGTGCTGCTGGCCGGCCACGTGCGCATCGAGTCGCAGGCGATCATCGCCGGCGGCACCGCGGTCAATCACTTCGTCACCATCGGCACGCAGGCGATGGTGGGGGGCATGGCCCGCGTGGTGCAGGATCTGCCGCCCTTCATGATCGCCGAAGGCGCGCCAGCGCGCGCCCGTGGCGTCAACGTGATCGGTCTGCGCCGTCGCGGCATCGTGCCGGAGGCGGTGGCGCAACTGCGCGAAGCCTTCCGCCGCCTGATGGCCGACGACACGCCGATGACCGTCGCCCTGGCCGAGATGGAGGCGCGCTCGGACCTCTACCCCGAGACCAAGCGCCTGATTTCCTTCCTGCGCGACATGGAGCGCGGCTTCCAGGGCCGCTACCGCGAATCGCTGCGGCGCTCCGAGGGCGACGTCACCGCCTGAGCCGATGGCGCGCGTGCTGCGGGCCGCGGTTTACGGCGTCGGCCATTTGGGCCGGCACCATGCGCGCATCCTGGCCGCGCTGCCGGGCGTGCGCCTCGCCGCCGTGGTGGATCCGGACGAGGGGCGCGGCCGGGAAGCCGCGACGCGGCACGGCTCCCAGTGGCACCGCGACGGCGCGGGCCTGGCCGGCGCCTTCGATCTGGCGGTGGTCGCCGTGCCGACTTCGCTCCACGCGGCGGTGGCCGCGCCCTTGCTGCGCGCCGGCGTGCCCTGTCTGGTGGAAAAGCCGCTGGCGCCGACGCCGGCGGAATGCCGCACGCTGATCGAGGCGGCCGCCGCCAGCGGCGCGATTCTCGCCGTCGGCCACGTCGAGCGCTTCAACCCGGCGCTGCGCCGCGCCATGGAACTGGGCATTCGACCGCGCTTCATCGAGGCGCATCGCATGTCGCCGTATCCGTTTCGCGCCACCGACGTCGGCGTCGTGCTGGACCTGATGATCCACGATCTGGATCTCGCGCTGTCCTGGACCGGCTCGGAAATCGTGTCCGTGGACGCCGTCGGCGGCAGCACCTTGTCCACGACCGAAGACATCGCCTCTGTGCGCTTGCGCTTCGCCGACGGCGCTGCCGCCAATCTCACGGCTTCGCGCCTGTCGCTGAAGCCGATGCGGCGCTTTCGCGTCTTCGGCCCGGACAGTTACGTGTCGGCGGACAGCCGCAATCGCTACGCCCTGCTCGTGCGCAAGGCGCCCGGCTTCAGCCAGGAGGCCGTCGCTGCCGCCGCCGAGGCGGACGATCCGGAGGCGGCCTTCCGCGGCCTCCTGCAGATAGAAGAGTTGCAACTCGACGACGATGAGCCGCTGCGCGCGGAACTCGAGGACTTCGTCGGCGCCGTGCGCGACCACCGCGCGCCGCGCGTCCCGGGCGCCGACGGCCTCAAGGCCGTCGAAGCCGCGCATCGCGTGCTGCAGGCGCTCGCGCTCGATCCCTCCTGGCGCCAGGCGTGAGCGCCGACGCATCCGCTCTCGGTCGCGTGCTGCTGCGGCCGCAGGAAGGCTCCGCCTTCCCGCTCGATTTGGGCGCCGTGTTCCCGCGTCCAGCTCCGCTGGCGGTGGAAGTCGGCTTCGGCGGCGGCGAAGCGCTGGCCTGGTGGGCGACGCGCCGGCCGGAGTGGAATTTTCTCGGCCTCGAGCGCGCCAAGGAGTCGGTGCAGCGCGCCGCCGGCGCCGTGTGCCGCGCGGGAGCCGCGGACCGGGTGCGCCTCGTGCAGGGCGACGCCCGCCACCTGCTGCGCGAACTGCTGCCCGTCGGCTCCGCGGTGCGCATCCTCATGCAGTTCCCGATGCCCTGGCCCAAGGCTCGCCACGCCAAGCATCGTCTGACTGACCCGGACTTCATCGCCGCGCTGGCCGCCGCTCTCGCGCCCGGCGGACGCTTCGAACTCGTCACCGATCAGGACTGGTTCGCGCGCGAGGCCGAAGCCGCTCTCACCGGGCATCCCACGCTGACTCCTTCCGCGCTGGAGGCCGACCCGGCGCGCCCCTTTCGCACGCGTTACGAGCGGCGCTGGCTGGCCGCGGGCCGCGGCATCTGGCGGCTGACCGCGCACCAGCGCGCGCCGCAGCCGCGGCCGCCGCTTTCTGCCCTCATCTACATGGAACACCTCGCACTCACCACTTCGCCCGAAGATTCGCGCGTGCAGGCTCTGGCCGGCCGCCGCTTCGCGGCCGACGGCTGCGCCGGCGTCGTCCACGAAGTCTTCACGGCGGCCGACGGCTGGCTGTTGCAGGCGCTGGCGGCCGACGGCGGCTTCAGCCAGCGCTTTTTGATCCGGATCAAGCGCCGCGCGCAAGGTCCCGCGCTGCTGACGATCGAGGACTGCGGCCGTCCCTATCCCACGCCTGCCGTGGCGGCGCTGCTGCGCGCGCTGCGCGAGGCGCTGGCGGAAAACTAGATCTTGAAGATCCCGAGGAACACCCGGTAGAGATCCGGGTCGTTGTAATTGGAGCCCTCGTAGGAAATCACGAGGATGCTGAGCGGGTTGCCGCCCGGCGCGCTCGTCTCGAACACCGAGGCGGCCACGCGCTCCGGGTAGTTGATGGGCGAGGGCACTTGGAAGGTGGATTGCGAGGCGTGCACCGAGCCGAGAATGATGCGCTTGTTCGTCACGTCGCGGGTGGCGAAGCAGCGCTGGTGCAGGCTGGTCTGGCTGGGCAGCGGATGCCGGTCATCCAGGTTCGGACTGTTGGTCCAGAAGCGGTCGCTGGACGAGGATTGGCCGGCGGTCGTGGCGTAGAGGATCTCCTTGAAGCGCGCGTCGTCGCTGCCGAAGGGCCCGTCGTTGAGCTCGGCCCAGCTCAGCAGCACGACGTTGGCGCCGTCGAGGCGCGAGGAGGAAAGATTCGGCCGGCGCTGCTGCAGGAATCCGTAAAAGGAGGAGAACAAGTCCTCGTCCATCGGAGTCAGAGGCGCCGGATCGAAGAAACTCGCGTAGCGGCTGACCGCGATTTCGCCGCGGTCCGTGCCGGCGTAGCCCGGGCGGCCCTGCAGGCTGTACTGCTCCCACGCGACCACCACGTTCTCGGCGTCGTCGGCGGTCACGTCCGGCAGCACCATCCCGCCGGAGAAGTTCGTCCAGAAATCCGAGTCCATCGGAATGTTGCTGGCGAGGGTGAACGGGCCGGTGACGAAGTTCGGATCGGCCGGACCGAGGACCCAGTCCATGCGCAACACGCGCAGCGAGTAGTCGCGCCAGATGTCGCCGTTGCCCGCGACCGTGCGCAGGTCTTCCGTGGCGTACACGGCGAGAGTGCCTCCGCCGGGCAAGGCCGCCAGGTCGGGCATCACGCCGGCGTCGCCGCACACGATCAGCGGGTCCACGACAAAGCCGAGTCCGGCGCTCGCCGTCTGCAGCCCAGGGCGCTGCAGCAACTGGCCGCCGTGATTGCGGATTTCGACGCGCGCCGTTTCGAGTTGTCCGACTTGCTTGTCCTGCAGATCGGTGCGCGGCCAACTGATGACGAAGCTGGCGTCGTCGAGCGCGACGACGTCCGGCTTGGTGCAGTTGTCCCGGAGCGGGCCGTAGAGGTTGAGCGCCGGATCGCCCAGGATCAGGTGGTGGGCGCCGTTCGATCCCCAGGCGCCGCCGCCCACGTTGCGCAGGACGTGGCCTTCGACCAGACGCTGGCCCGTCGCGAGACGGGTTTGATAGACCACGCAGATGTCGCCGTAATGGTTGACGGCGACGGTGGCGTGGTCGGCCGGACCGGAGCCGGACATGCCCATTTGCACCGTCTGGCCTGGGCGAATCTGTTGCGCGGCCCAATGACCTCGACGCCATCGTCGAGGAACTGCTGCGACGCTGGTC
>CAYVPL010000076.1:0-10682 GCA_964453755.1 uncultured Planctomycetales bacterium | reverse complement strand
CCGAGGCGGCGCTGGCCCTGGCCGCGACCTCCGACGGCGCGATCTTCTTGATCGCTCGCACCGCGGCGCTGGCGGCGCCGGTGCGCGAAGCGATCGCGCCCCAACTGCAGAACCACCCCAACCTGGCGGTGCGCGCGCTGGCCGAATCGGCCTTCCCGCGCAAGACCGCATCCGGCGAAGCCTTGCCGCCCTTCGACCAGCTCGCCGCGATGAAGGGCGACGCGGGGCGCGGCCGCGAACTGTTCCGCGGGCGCGGCACCTGCTCCTCCTGCCACGTGGTGAGCGGCCTGGGCGGCGCGCTGGGCCCGGAATTGTCCAACGTGCACAAGAAGTTCGGCCGGCGCGAATTGCTCGACGCCATGCTGAATCCGAGCGCCGCGATCGCCTTCGGCTTCGACTCCTGGACGCTGCACCTCAAGGACGGGCGCGTGCTGGCCGGCTCGATCCTGGCCGACGGCGATCTGCTCGTGCTGCGCGACCTCGCCGGCCAGCGCCAGGTGGTGGAGGCAGCGCAGATCGCGCGGCGCGAGAAGCAGAACCTCTCGCTGATGCCGGAAGCGCCGGCAATGGGCCTGGGCGCGCAGGATCTGGCCGACCTGGCCGCCTTCCTGGCCGACGACCCCGATGCCGAGCCCGCCTTCGGCCCGGAGATCGAGCTCTTCAACGGCCGCGACCTGGCCGGCTGGCGCGCGCACCTGCCCGGCGGCGCGGATCCGGCGAAGACGTGGATTGTCAAAGATGGCATCCTGCGCTGCGAGGGCAAGCCCGCCGGCTACGTCTACACCGAGCGCGCCTTCACGAATTTCGAGCTGACCCTGGAATGGCGCTTCGATCCCGGCAGCGCCGGCAACTCCGGCGTGCTCTGCCGCGTGCAGGAGCCGCACCAGGTCTGGCCGCGCTCGCTCGAGGCGCAGCTCAACTCCGGCGACGCCGGCGACATCTGGAACATCGGCGAGTTCCGCGCCCTCGCCGCCGCGGACCGCACCTCAGGACGCCACACGGTCAAGCTGCTGCCGAGCAGCGAGAAGCCGCTCGGCGAGTGGAACCGCTACCGCATCCGCCTCGACCACGGCCGCTTCACCCTGGAGGTGAACGGCGCGGTGCAGAACGTCGCCGAGTGGTGCGAGGAACTCGCCGGCCCCGTGGCCCTGCAATCCGAAGGCGCCGTGATCGAGTTCCGCAACGTCAGGATCCGCGAGATCCTCGACTGAATCGCCGCCTCAAGGCAGCAGGCGCGAGACCGGATGCTCGAGCGGGTACTTGAAGGCGCGGAACAGCGCCTTCTGCGGCACGCGCGCCGAACGGCCCGTCCGCGCCGTCTGTCCCTCCTCGCCGCCGTAGGGATTGCGCCATTCCCAGAGCAGGCTCCCATCCGCCGCGACCTCGAGCAGGCGGCCGGTTTCGCCTTCGGTGATCAGGGTGCTGCCGTTCGGCAGACGCTGCACGCCGGACAGGAAAGACGAGTAGAACTCGCCTTTGGTGGCGGCGACGTAGCGCCAGAGCGGCTCCTGCGGACCCGCTTCGATCCGGCCGTCGGCGGTGATCGGCAGGCGCCACTCCTCGATCGTGGAGTAGTCGCCGTCGGGGCGGCCGGCGCCGTTGTTGAAGCAGAGGAGGTTGCCGGCGCCGGGCAGGCCGGGCGCGATCCACTGCGCGTGATGCTGATAGAAGAGTTTCTGATCCTCGCGGCCGCCGGCGCCGTGCGCGCGCGGATTGCCCCACCGGTACAGCAGATCGCCGCCGCGGCCATGGCGTCCGCCTTCGTGCGAGGCGGCTTCGGCAGTGGTGGTGGAATGATCAATGACCCACACCTCACTGAAGCGCCGCACGCTGATGGCGATCAGGTCCAGTCCGGCGTGGTAGGAAATCGAATTGGCGTGCATCCAATCGGTTTCGACCGCCCCGGGCCGGCCCTCGGCCGAGCCGCCGGCGTAGCCGATCGCCGCCAGATGCTCCGCCTCGGCGGCCTTTTCCTCGGCGGTCGCGGCCTGATCGGGCCGGTCGCCGTTGATGTCAATGAGTTCGGGGTGAGCCGCGACCTCGCCATAGAAGGGCAGCGAGGGATCCTGATCCTGTACGACGTGATCCCAGGCATGCCACTCCCACACGATCTCGCCGCCGTCGGGCAGCAGCGGCCGCACTTCCGCGATCCAGTCGGGCCAGAAGTGCTCGCCCTCGATCAGCGCCGGGTCCCGCCCGCGCTCGACCGCCTCGGCCGCAGTCTTGCGCTCCCAGGCCAGCAACAAGAGGTTGCCGTTCGGCATGAGGGCCGCGTCGTGATGATGCAGATCATCGGCGGTGGCCAGGCTGAATTCCCAGATCAGCGTGCCGTCCCAAGCGATGCGCTGGAGGCGGCCGCCCTGGCCTCCGGCCGTCAAGCCGGGTGAGTCCGGCACGCGGCCGCAACGCAGGATGCTGCCGTCTGGCAGCAGCTCGGTGCTGGCGCCCGGGAAGAACTCGCTCTCCCATCGGTGCAACTCTTTCCCGGCGCCGTCGAGGAGGTAACTGAAGCGCGATTTCAGCGGCGCCACGAACAAGTAGCCGGGCATCGGCCCGGTGGCGGGCGCCTCAGCCGGTCCCTGTTCCAGCAGCCGGCGGGCGTCCTCGGCGTAGAGCGGCTGCTCGCTCCGGGAACATCCCGGCAGCAAGGCCAATAGCAGCACGCTGAGCCGGGCAAGCACCCGTCTCTCTAGTCCCAACGGCCGGCTCAGTCACGCCGATCGCAGGGTTGCGGCCCGAAAAATTCCGGCCTTGCGCTCAGAGGCCGGCGGCCTTGCGCGCCACCGGGTGATCGAGCGGGTACTTGAAGGCCCGGAACTGCGCCTTCGGGGGCACGCGGGCCGACGGACCGTCGTCCTTCGGCTCTTCCTCGCCGCCGTAGGTGTTGGTCCACTCCCACACGATCTTGCCGTCGGACGCGACTTCCAGCAGGCGCCCGGTGATGCCCTCGGTGATGAGGGTGCTGCCGTTCGCCAAGCGCTGCACGCCCGAGATGAAGGGCGAGTAGAAGTCTTCCTTCTTCTCGGCGACGAAGCGCCAGACCGGCTCGGCGGGGCCGAGCGTGATGACGCCGTCGGCGGAGATCGGCATGCGCCACTCCTCGATCGAGGAGTAGTCGCCGTCGGCACGCTTCTCGCCGTTGTTGAAGCAGATGAAATTCCCCGCGCCCGGGTAGCCCTGCGGCACCCACTGCACGTGGTGCTGCACGAAGAGCTTCTGATCCTCGTCGCCGCCGGCGCCGTGCGCGCGCGGATTGCCCCAGCGGTACAGCAGGTCGCCGCCCTTGCCGTGGCGCCCGCCGGTGTGGCTGGCGGCTTCGGCGGTGGTGGTCGAATGGTCGATCACCCAGGCCTCGCTGAAGCGCCGCACGCTCAGCGAGATGAGGTCCAACTCCGCGTGGTAGGCGATGGCGTTGCTGTGCATCCAGTCGGCCTTGCGGCCGGGCCGGCCCGGCGGCGGGCCTTCGGGCGGGGCGCCTTCGCCGGGCGGGCCGACCGGCGGCGCGCCCTCGGGCGGCGGCGGCGGCTCCGCGGCGGGGGGGGGAGGCGGCGTGTCTCCGGCGTAGCCCAACGCGGCCATCTGTTCGGCCTCGGCAGCCTCTTCTTCGGCCGTCTTTTCGACGCGGGGCCGGTCGCCGTTGATGTTGATCAGCTCGGGATGCGCGGCGACGTCGCCGAAGAACTCCTTGTTCTTGTCATAGTCCTGAATGACGTGATCCCAGGCGTGCCATTCCCACACGATCTTGCCGCCCGTCGCGCCTTCCGGGACGACCTCGACGATCCAATCGGGCCAGAACTCTTCGTCCTCCTGGAGTTCCGGATCGCGCCCGCGCGCCAACGCCTCGTCCTTCGTCCGCCGCTCCCACGCGATCAGCAGCACGTGCCCGTTCGGCATCATCGTGGCGTCGTGGTGATGGAGGTGGTTCTCGGTCGAGAACTCGTAGTCCCACAACAGGGTGCCGTCCCAGGCGATGCGCTGCAGGCGCCCGCCCTGGCCGCCGGCGACGAAGGTGGGCGGATCCACGAGGCGGCCGCAGCGCAGCAGGCTGCCGTCCGGCTGCAACTGCACGCCCGCGCCCGGGAAGTAGGCGCTCTCCCACTTGTGCAGCTCCTTGCCTTCTCCATCCAACAGGTAACTGAAGCGCGACTTCAGCGGCGAGATGAAGAGCACGCCTTCCATCGGCGCGGTGGCGGGCGCCGGCGCGGCGGCCGGGCCCGTGCCGAGCAGCGCGTTGGCGTCGGACGCGTAGTAGCCGGGTGAAACTGCGGGAGCGCAGGCGGCTCCCAGGCTCAGCAGGAGGACGAGCAGCCAACGGCAGCACGCAGGGAGGGGGGGCAGGGCAGCCGGCGAGGGCGGGGGAATGATCATTCAGCCGGAGAATATAGGCGTATGCGGGTCGGCCCGCAGGCGGGCTCCCATTGCCGGAATTCCTGCGATTGTTACGCTGGGGGCAGTTGGCGCAGGCGCCAGCTTCGTTCCTTTTCCTGGGTATCCCTGCATGAACACCCCCGATCTCACCTCGCTATCTCCCTCTCCCTCTACCCCTCGCATCGCCCCGGCGCCTGCGAGCCGCATCCGGCTCGCTCCCTCGCGCCACCGAATCCGCGATCTGCGATTGGCCGAGCACGGCCGCAACCTGATCGCCATGGCTGAGGATGAGATGCCCGGTCTCATGCACTTGCGCGCCGTGCACGGAGCCGAGCGTCCGCTGGCGGGAGCTCGCATCGCGGGATCGGTTCACGTGACGGCCGAGACCGCGGTCCTGATCGAGACCTTGACGGCGCTCGGTGCTGAGGTCACCTGGTCTGGATGCAACGTGTTGTCCACCCAAGATCCGATCGCGGCAGCTCTGGTCTCCGCCGATGTACCGGTTTTCGCCTGGCGCGGCCAATCCGAGGTCGAATACGTGAGTTGCCTCGAACAGCAACTCGGGGCTTTCGCCGATGGCCGGGCGCCCAACCTGCTGATCGACGATGGGGGCGACCTGACGGCGCACGTGCACGAGAGGCATCCGGAGTTGCTGTCCGGACCGCAGCGCCTGCTTGGCCTGAGCGAAGAAACCACCGCAGGTGTTCGGCGGCTCAAAGCGCTGCAACGGCAGGGCCGCCTGCGCGTTCCCGCGATCTGCGTCAACGACTCGGCAACCAAGCGCAAGTTCGACAATTACTACGGCTGCCGGGAGAGCCTGCTCGACGGCCTCAAGCGGTCCACCGACGTGATGATCGCCGGCAAGACGGCTCTCGTCGTCGGCTTCGGCGAGGTGGGCAAGGGTTGCGCGCGGGCGCTGGCGGCCTGTGGCGCCCGGGTTGCGGTGGCGGAGGTGGATCCGATCTGCGCGCTCCAGGCGGCGATGGACGGATTCCGCGTCTGTCTGGTGGAGGAGGCGGCGCCGACGGTCGACATCGTGGTCACCGCCACGGGGCTGCCGCGCGTGGTGCGCGCCGAGCATCTGAGACTGATGCGCGACGGGGCGATCCTCTGCAACATGGGCGCGTTCGACTGCGAGATCGACGTCGCCTGGTTGGCCTCCGTGCCCGGTGTGGTGCGGCGCATTCTGCGGCCAGGCGTCGAAGAGTTCTCGCTGCCGAACGGGCCGCGCCTGCGGGTGCTGGCTGAGGGACGGATCGTGAATCTGGCGTGCGCCACCGGCCATCCGGCGTTCGTCATGTCCTGCAGTTTCACCAATCAGGTGCTCGCGCAGTTGGAATTGTTCCGGAACAACTCCGCCTATCCCGTCGGCGTTCACGTGCTGCCGCGCCTGCTCGACGAGGAGGTCGCCCGCCTGCACTTGCCGCGCCTCGGCGCGCAATTGTCCGAATTGACCGAAGAGCAGGCAGCCGTTCTCGGGGTGCCCCGCGGCGGCCCCTTCAAGGACAGCGCTTACTGTTACTGAGGCCATGGCGCGGCAGTCAGCCCCTGTGGGTGTCGTGCTCGCCGCCGGCACTGGCTCGCGCATGGGCCCGCTCGGCCGCGCGCGCGCCAAGGTCTGCCTGCCAGTTTGCAATGAACCCCTGATCGCACTGCACCTGCGGCAACTGGCCGCAGCAGGCGCTCGCAAAGTGGTGCTCGTCGTCGGCCATCAAGTGGCCCAGGTGGTCGCCGAAGCCGAGCGGCACGCGCCGCCTGGCCTGGAGCTGCGCGTCGCAATCCAACGCGCCCCGCGCGGCATCGCCGACGCGTTGATGCTCGCCGCCCCGTACGTGGACGATCGCTGCATCGCGGTGCTCGGCGA
This sequence comes from uncultured Planctomycetales bacterium, assembly GCA_964453755.1. Lineage (GTDB taxonomy): Bacteria > Planctomycetota > UBA1135 > UBA1135 > UBA1135 > JAQBVK01. The sequence continues at coordinate 4,450 of CAYVPL010000076.1, read as the reverse complement.
CACTTACTACCAGGCTCCAGATCTCGGGCAGGGCGATGCCGCCCTCACGAGCGGCGATGGCGACGGTCAGTTGGCCGCGGTCCTGAGCGTGCGTCTTGCGGAGGACCTCGCTCTGCTGCGCAGAGAGTGCAGCATCCGTCTTGGGCCAGACGGTCGGGTCGCCGAAATCCGCGAGAAGCCGCAAGAGCCGTTCAGCCTGCTCAAGCCCTGCGGAATCTACTTCTTCAGCCGCGCAATTTTCACCGCCATCGCGGCGACCCCGCCGTCGAGCCTTCGAGGCGAGGTCGAGTTGACCGACTCAATCCAACACTTGATCGAGCTTGGGTACGGGGTCGGCGTCGCGCGCACCCTGGATTGGGACGTGAACCTGAACCTTCCCGCCGATCTGCTGGCCGCGAACCAGGCCGAGTTGCGGCGACGAGGCCTCGAGAATTTGGTGGATCGGAGCGCCCGCGTGCATCCCTCTGCCATCCTCGACGCGACCGTCGTCGGCGCCGGCGCCGTGATCGGAGCCGGAGCGCGGCTCGAGCGCAGCGTGGTTTTTGCCGGCGCGCAAGTCGTGCCCGGGGAGCGGCTGGTCAGCGAGATTCGCGACGCTCAGGTCGCAACCCCGGATTCGGTGGCAGCGAGCCCCGGTGGCGCGCCGGTGACCGGATCGCGCGAGAAGACCGGCGGCGCGGCGCCGGCCTGAGCGCGCCGGAGGAACTCACGCGCGCAGTCCAGGGCTTCGCGAACGACCACGTGCATGTCGAGATAACGGTACGTCGCGAGGCGTCCGATGAAGGTCACGCGCCGCGCCGCCTGCGCCTCTTCGACGTAGAGCGCGAGATGGCGGTGGTCATCCACCAGGCGCAACGGGTAGAAAGGCTCGTCGTCCGGGCCGCAGGCTTGCGCGTGTTCGACGTGATAAGTGGTGCGCGCATGGCTCTCCCAGGGAGCAAAGTGCTTGTGCTCGATCACGCGCGTGTAGGGCACGTCGAGTTGCGGATACGTGATGACGCAGTTGCCCTGGTGGTCGCCCTCTTCGCGACGCCAGTCGAACTGCAGGGAGCGATAGCCGAGACGTCCGTGGCGCAGGCCGAACCAGGCATCGAGTGGTCCTGACCAGAACAGGTGGCGAAAGCCGTGCGACTCGCCGGGCGGCAGTGCTTCTCCCAGGCGCACCTCGATGGCGGGATGATCGAGGATGTTGCGCACGAGGGCCGTGTAGCCGTCGACTGGAATGCCCTGGAAGGGATGATCGAACAGATTGTCGTTGTAGTCGTGGCGGACTGGCAGGCGCTTGAGGATCGAGGCCGGCAGCCGGCTGGGGTGGATGCCCCATTGCTTCAGCGTGTAGCCGAGAAAAAAGGCTTCGTACAGCTCGCGGCCGACGAATCGCAGCGCCTGCTCTTCGAAGGTGCGCGGCTCGGCGATGGATGCGTCGATCTTACCGCGCATGAATTCGACGGCCTGCGCCGGATTCAACTGCACGCCAAAGAACTGGTTGATGGTGTGCAGGTTCACCGGCAGCGAATACACGCCGGACGGGATCCGCGCTTTGTAGCGCGTGACGTACGGAGCGAACCGCCCCCAGCGCTGAACGTACTCCCAGACTTCCGGATCGCCGGTGTGGAACACGTGCGCTCCGTAACGGTGGACCATCACTCCGGTGCCGGAGTCGCGCTCGGTATGACAATTACCCGCCACCTGCGGACGCTTCTCGAACAAAGTGCAACGATGCCCCTGCTCGGCCAGTTCGCGGGCGACGATTGCGCACGAGAGCCCTGCGCCGGCGAATCCGATGCGCGCGCTCATTCGGTGGCCGGCACGGTACGTGCTCGCTCCATCAACCAGCGCACGTTGTCGTGGCGAGGGTGAGCGGGGTCGGGGATTCGGCCGTCGCGGATCGCCGCCGCAACCTCTCGCACGGCGAAATCGAGGGTGCGGCCGGCCCGCAATCCGAGCGCCGCGGCAATTTTGCCGCTGGACAGCCGGTAGGAGCGCAAATCGTCGGACGGCTCCGTCGCAACCTCCACCGGAACGCCGACTCCCGCGGCAACCTGACGGGCGATCTCGCCGAGAGGCAGGTTGCGCCACGCATAGTTGAAAGCCTGGCCGGCGACGGCGTCGCGCGGCGCCGCGAGCAGCGCCAAGTAGGCCTCGGCGCAGTCCTGCACGTGCAGGACGGGCCGCTCCTGAGCCCCTCCAAAGACGCGAATGCGGCGCGCCGTCAGCGCCTGCATCACCAGGGTATTCACCGCCAAGTCAAAACGCATGCGTGGCGCCACACCGCAGAGCGTGCCGGCGCGCAGCGAGGTCGCCGTGAACCCGGGCGCATCCAAGGCCAAAATGCGGCGCTCAGCCTCGGCCTTGCTGCGCGCGTAGACCGTGAGCGGCGCGGGCGCCAGATCCTCGGTCACCTCGGCCTCCTCTTTGAGGCCATACACACTGGCGGTGGATGCGAATACGAATCGCGCCACGCCTGCTGCGGCCGCATCGGCGGCGAGCGCGACTGCCGCGTCGAGATTGATCTCTTCGGTCAGCCGAGGCGCGAGATTGGCGCTTGGATCGTTGGATATGCCGGCCAGGTGGATCACCGCCGCAGCGCCCGTCACGGATCGCCGACGCGTCTCAGGGTCACGAATGTCCCCGCGCACGATTTCCAATCCGGGCTGCCCGGCCAATTCCGCAAGTGCCTCCTCGCCGTAGAAGAATGTGTCGAGCGCGCGCACGGGCCGGCTTTCGCGCAGCAGCAGGCCGGTCAGCAGACTGCCGAGATAGCCGCCTGCGCCCGTGAGAAGAATCGGCGGGGAGCTCGGATACGGCATGCCAGGGACGTCCACCGCCATGCTAGCAGGCCCTCTAAGATGGTCCGATGCAGGCTGCGGCCGACTGGCGGCAGGAGCGCTCCCGCTTTCCAGCGCTGCGCGAGCATCGGTATTTCATGACGGCGGCGGTGGGGCCGCTGCGCGAGGAAGTGCACGCGGCTTGCGTCGGATTCCTCGATCGCCTGCGGGATGAGGGCGGCAAGAACTGGCCGCTCGATCTCTCAGCAACCGAATCTTGCCGCGCCGGACTGGCTGGCCTGATCAGCGCCGAGCCCGACGAAGTCGGCTTGCTGACCAACACCAGTCAGGGCATGAACTACTTGGCCATGATGCTGGCCGAGCGCCCGGGGCGCGGCCCCGTCGTCCTGCCCGAGGACGAGTTTCCCTCGTCCTCGATCGCCTGGCATCACCACGGCTTCGAGGTTCGGACGGTGGCCTCGCGCGGCGGCAGGATCGCCACGGAAGACTTGCTGGCCGCCGCCAAGCCTGGCACGCGAGCCGTCATCTTGAGCGCCGTGCAATTCGCCACCGGATTCCGCGCGCCGCTCGAGGAAATCGGCGCGGCGCTGGAGACCCGCGGCATTCCTCTGATCGTCAACGCGACGCAGGCGCTCGGCGCTTTTCCGCTCGACGTCCGGCGCATGCGCGCGAGCGCGCTGCTGGCGAGTTGTCATAAGTGGCTGGGCGGTGGTTATGGCTGCAGCGCCTTCTGGCTCGCGCCGGATTTCCTGCGCGATCGCCGCCTGCCCGTCGCCGGTTGGACGAGCGTGACGAATCCGGCGGCGATGCTCGGCGGACCGCCCGAGTTGCGCCGGCAGCCGAGCGCGGCCGAACTCGGCGTGCCGCCCTTCGTCGCGCATGCCGGAGTTGCCGCCGCCTGCGCCGCCGCCGCCCGGCTGGGGCCGGACGCGATTGCTCGCCGCATCCTCGACCTGACTGGCGCTCTTGCCGAATGGCTGGAGGAAGACGGCTGCCAGTTGGCAACGCCCCGGGATGCGGGCAAGAGCGTCGCCAACTCCTGCAACAGCGGCATTCTTGCTCTCAACTGCGCCGACGCCGCCGCGGCCGAGCACGAGCTCGCCGCAGCGGGTGTGCTCGTCACCGCCCGCCACGGCCGCCTGCGCGTCGCAGCGCACTACTTCAACGACACCGCAGATCTCGAAGCGCTGCGCGGCGCTTTGCGCCGCCTCACATCCCGGGCTTGATCCCGAGCTGGCCGAAGCCCTTCTCCTGGTAGTTCTTGCGGAACAGTTCGCGCAGGGCGAGGGCCGCCGCGTCGTACGCGGCTTTGTCAGTCCAGGTGTTGCGCGGGTCGAGGATCTCGGCGGGCACGCCGGGGCAGGACTTCGGCACTTTCAGGTTGAACACCGGGTGCAGCGCGTACTCGGTCTTGCCGGCGTCGAGGTCGCCGCGCAGCGCGGCGTCCAGCAGCGCGCGCGTGTGCTTGATCGAGATGCGCTTGCCGGTGCCGTAGGCGCCGCCGCTCCAGCCGGTGTTCAGCAGCACGCAGCGGGCCTTGTGGCGCTTCATCTTCTCGGCCAGACGCTGGGCGTAGACCGACGGCTTTTGGGCCATGAAGGGCGCGCCGAAGCAGGCCGAGAAGGCGGCTTTGGGCTCGGTGACGCCGACTTCGGTGCCGG
>CAYVPL010000075.1:0-10814 GCA_964453755.1 uncultured Planctomycetales bacterium | reverse complement strand
CCCACTTTCATTGCGGCGAGCTTGTCGCTGACCGCTTCCTTGACTGCCCAGCAGTACGACGCCGCCGGCAACGATCTTTCCTTCGCCGGAGGTCCCGGTTCGAACGCGCCAGGTTCGGTCCTGTCGGCGATCATCGGTCCCGTCGGCCCCGGCTCAGATCTCTGTCACGACGGCGAGAACCTGCTGATGGTCAGCGGTTACGACGGCGGGGGTTTGATCTATCACATCAAGGAGTCCACCGGAACTGTGGCCGCGACGACTGCGATCGGCACGACCTTTGACTTCGGCCTCGCCTGGGACGATCGTCGCGAGCGCTTCATCACGACCGACCCGTCCGCCGACGTCGTGCAGGCCTGGTCCCGCACCGGCGCGCTGCTGGCCACCTTCCCGTTCCCCAACACTGGCATGGTCGGCGCGGGCTGGGACTGCATGCGCGACGTCTATTGGGTCTGCGATTGGCAAAGCGAGACCGTGTTCGCCGTGAATCCTGTGACCGGCGCCGCGGGCTTCAGCTTCTCCGTGGGCGCCGCCGGCTGCAGCCGTCCGGCCGGACTGGCCTTCGATCCGGTTGCGGATCTGATCTACGTCGGTGGCCGCGACGCCAGCACCATTTTCGCCTTCAATCCGGTGACGGGCGCACTGGTCTGCAGTTTCGGCGCCCAGGATGGCGGCAACAATCCGCAAGGCTGCGGCATGAGTCTGCGCGGCGGCGTGTGGCACTCCTCCTGGAATTCGGCCGGCCTCTACGAACTCGAGGGCTGCACCCCGATCCATCCGCGCCTCCTGATCACTCCGAACTTCCCCGTCGCCGGTGGACCCATCAGCCTCTCGATGACGGGCCTGGCTCCGGGTCAGAACGCCGCCATCGGCTTCTCCACCGCGGGCTGCGGACCGATTCCTTCGCCGCTCGGGCCCTTGCTGCTGTCGCCGCCGGCCAACCTGCTGGCGATCGTTCCGGCCAACGGCAGCGGAACGTCCACCATGACTGGCATGCTGCCGCCCGTTCTCGCGGGCATGACGGTCTACCTCCACGACGACAACCTGAGCACCGGTCAGCGTTGCAACAACGCCATCCTGCGGCCGTAGCCTCGCCTCGCCGCGGAATGCCCAGGCCGGCGCCGCAGAGCGCCGGCCTGGTTCCCGTCGCCTCCTTCCGCCATCTCTTCGCCAGCGTGGCGGAGGAGATGGGGGAGGCGCTGCGCCAGAGCGCGGTCTCGCCCAACGTCAAAGAGCGGCGCGACTACTCCTGCGCGCTGCTCGACGCGCGCGGCCGCCTGGTCGCGCATGCGGCGCACATACCGGTGCACCTCGGCAGCGCGCATCTCACGGTGCCGGCGGTGCTCAAGGAAGTCGCGATCGGCCGCGGCGACGTGATCGTGCTCAACGATCCGCACCGCGGCGGCACGCATCTCAACGACGTGACGGTGGTGGCGCCCCTCGACGTCGGCGGCCGGCGCCTGGGCTATCTGCTCGACCGCGCGCACCGCGCCGACGTCGGCGGCGCCGAGCCCGGCAGCCTCGCCGGCGCCGCGGATCTCTACGGCGAAGGCCTGTGCCTCCCGCCGGTGCATCTGCTGCGCGCAGGCCAGCGCGTCGTGGAGGTGTGGCGGATCTTCGGCGCCAACACCCGCGACGCCGCGGCGCGGCGCGCCGACCTCGAGGCCCAGTGCGCGGCTCTGCACCGCGGCCAGCAGCGCTTCGGCGAACTGGTGGCGCGCTTCGGCGCGGCGCCCATCGCCCGCGCCATGGAGGAGTTGCTGCGCCATGGCCGCAGCCAGGCCGCCGCCCTGCTGCGCTCCTGGCCCGACGGCAGCGGCGCCGCCGCCGACGAGTTGGACGGTCCTGGCACGCCGCGCATCGCCTGCTCCGTGCGCAAGCGCGGCGCGCGGCTGGTCTTTGACTTTCGCGGATCGTCGCCGCAGGTGCCCGGATCGTGGAACACGCACCGCGCCGTCACCCTGTCCGCGGTGTTCTACGTGCTGCGCACGCTGGCGCCCGAGGAGCTGCCCGAGACCAGCGGCGTGCTCGAGGCGGTGGAGCTGCTACTGCCGACCGCCAGCGTGCTGTCGAGCACGGCGCCGGCCGGCGTCGCCGCCGGCAACACCGAGACTTCGCAGCGCATCGTCGACGTGATCTACCTGGCGCTGTCCGGCCTGCTCGGCGACCGCATTCCGGCGGCCAGCCAGGGCACGATGAACAACGTCTGCTTCGGCGGGCGCCGCGCCGACGGCAGCGAATTCGTTCACTACGAGACCATCGGCGGCGGCGCCGGCGCCGGGCCGCGCGGACCCGGCGCGAGCGCGCTGCAGGTGCACATGACCAACACGCGCAACACGCCGGTCGAGGTCTTCGAGCAGGACGTGCCCGTGCGCGTCACGCGCCTGGCGGTGCGGCGCGGCTCCGGCGGCGCGGGACGGCATCGCGGCGGCGACGGCATGGTGAAGGAATGGGAATTCCTCGCGCCCACCCGCGTCAGCATCAGCGCCACGCGCCGGCTCAGCCAACCTTGGGGCGCCGCCGGCGGCAGTCCCGGACGCTCCGGCGCCGATTGGCTGCTGCGCGCAGGCCGCCGCCAGAAATTGGGACCAGGCAGCCTGTTCACGGCTCAGCCCGGCGATCGCCTGCGCATCGAAACCCCCGGCGGCGGGGGCTGGGGCCGCCGGGAAAGTTAGACGACGATCCTTCGAACTACTCGGCGTGGTCCACGGCCGCGACGACGCCCGGAGGCGCGGCGCTGGGGCCGGTGGCGGCGACGCCAGGCACCGTGTAGAGATGCTCTTCGGTGAGCAGGTGGTACTGATCCACCGCGCGCAGGAGCAGATCGCTCATGGACTCGCGGAAGGCGCAGGCCTCGACCTTGACGCCGGTCGCGCGCAGGGTCGGCACGACGTCGGCGAAGGCGCCGTTGCCGCTGACGATGATGATCACGTCCACGCGCGGCGCGATGCGCAGCATGTCCATGGCCATGCCCATCTCCCACTCGGCCTTGCGCGAGCCATCCATGCGCTCGATCACTTCGCGCTTGCGGACTTCGAAGCCGCAGTAGCGCAGGTGGTCGAAGAAGGACACCTGATCCACGCCCTCGCGGTCGATGACGTAGGCCAAGCTGCGCTTCAGCCGGCGGCTGCGCACGCAGAAGCGCAGCATCTTGGAGTAGGACAGGTTGCGGCCGTAGGTTTTCTTCGCCGAGTGGTACATGTTCTGCACGTCCACGAACACGGCGATCTCTTGGCGGCGCAGGAAGCCGCCCGGCGAGGCGTAGCCGCCGTTGTTGGGCTGGCGGCCGGTGACCGGATCGAGGTTGAGGTCCCGGCGCAGGCGCCAGACTTCGTCCTTCAGATCGAGGTAGCGATCTTCCAGATCCTCGCGCTCGACGTTGCCCAATTCTTCGTTGGGGTCGAGGATGATCTGGTTGGCGCCTTCTTGCGGCGCGGGAAATGCCGGATTCGCCGGCTCATATCCGGACTCTTCCGGATCATTGATGATGCGTGAATCGCTCATGCGACGGTTGCTGGGATGGAAGCTTTGAGACCGCCTGGCGCAGAATGCAAGATGGATCGACAGAATGAACCGCTACCAGGCTTCACACGGTATTCGTCGAACGCGGATTGTAACGCTCTTAAGTCGGGCGGAAGCGGATTTTCACGAGAATGTGCGAAAACTTCAATTTCCCCGCCAGGCGCCGAAACGGCGCCGCAGCTCGACCGGCGGAGCATCCTGACAAAGCCGCGCGGCGACCACCCGGTCGATGCGGTAGGACTTGAAGTAGCAGTCCTCGTGGCAGAGCGCCTCCATCCACAGCGCGCCGCCCCGCCGGTAGAAAAAGCGCGGCGAAACCTGGCATTGGGTAAGCCAACCGCTCGCCAGACGGTATTTCATGCCGACCGCTTCGCCTGCATCGTGCGCCTCGCGCAGGATTTCATGCGTTGCAGGAAGCGCCACCGCCTCCGGACCATGCTCCGCTAAGGCGCGGCCGCGGCCGAAGGCCGACAGTTTGAAACGGTCCCCGGCGGCTTCCATCATGTGCCACAGCAGATGCAGCGTATGCTCGGCATCGGCCAGTGCGCGGTGGTGCGCGGCGGGCGGAAGGCCGAGGTCCTTCACCAGCGCCTCCAAGGAATGGGAGGGGCGCTGCAGCAGGCTGCGGGCTGCCCGCAGCGTGCACCAGGTGGGGTTCACCGGCGGCTCGATGCCAAAGCGCCGGCACTCCGCCGCCACAATCGCGGCGTCGAAGGCGACGTTGTGGCCGACCAGGGGCGCTGAACCCGCCCAGGCCATGAATTCTTTCACTACGGCGCCGGCGTCGGCCGCTTCGGCCACGTCGGCGTCCCGGATGCCGTGAATGGCCGTCACCTGCGGCGGAATCGGCCCCTCCGGGAACACGAGGCGCTCGAAGCGCTCGACCACGGCTCCGCCGCGCACCTTGAGCGCGCCGATCTCCACCAGCCGCCCGGCGGGCGGCATCCCGGTGGTCTCGGTGTCGAAAACGACGAACTCGCGGCCCAGGACCACGCGCTATTTGAGCGGGTAGGTTTCCAGCACCCAGGCCTTCCATGCGGCTTCCGCCGCCGAGAAGGTCCAGCCGTAGCAAGCCTGCAACACTTCGCGCTGCGCGTCGAGATTGGCGGTGAACTTGGGGTTCGCCTTGGTCATCAGCAGGAACTTCGCGAAGGCCGCGGGATCCTTTTCCTTGAGGAAACAGAAGCGCGACCAGGCGACGAGGTGGTCGTTGAGCCCTAGTTCGCCGTAGGAGGAAATCGTCGCCTGCTGCAGCATGGTCGGCGCCTCGTCGGCGGCCACCAGCTTGCGCACGGCCACCGCCCACTTGTCTTCGTCGGCGTCCATTTCCGCCGCGCCCTCGTCCAGATCGTAGAAGTTGAATTTGGTCGAGTTGCGCTGAGTCAGCCAATGCCCCAGGCCGACCCGGAGCCAGTAGGGGGATTCGACCAAGTAGAGCAGATAGGCGTCGAGCATGTTGATGCCGACGTTGTGCAGAATCGCGTTGTGCACGTGCTGGTCGTCGGTCATCTGCTCGCCTTCGGTCGAAAATCCGAACCACATGCAGCGGCTCTTGGGCTGGCCGACGTCCACCTTGACCGTGCAATGCCAGCGCTGCGGCTGCGAGTTCTGATGCCCGATGTAGTCGCGCTTGAAGCGCTCCATGTCGGCGCGATAGTGGAACATCAGGATCTCGAACTTCATCGGCATGCCGAAGAAGCGGCCCATGTCAACCCAATTCGGCCATTCGGCGGGGCGCGGCGGAGCGGCGTTGTAGGCGTCCTCCAGGGACTTCTGCCAATCGTCCTTCCAGGCGGTCAGGAAGGCTTCCTCGGACGGCAGCGCCTGAAATGCTTCGTCGGTGAAGCCGACCAGCTCGAGCATGTCGGCGTACATCTTCTCCATGCGCTCGGCAGCCATGTGCAAGCGCAGGGGCCGGTCCAGCGTGGCCACCTTCTTGGGATCGATGGCCGGAAACTTCTCGGACAGGCGCTCCAGCTCCGCCCGGTATTCCTTCTTCTCCTCGACCGGGATTTTCCAGGGCTTCAGATCGCTCCCGATCCGGAAGTGGGTCGTCTCCAGCCACAGCAGCGTGTTGATGCCGAGATGCTGCTGGATCTCCTCGCTGTCGGTGTTGAAGAAGGGGAAGGATCCGTGATTGACGATGCCCGCCGCCGCCATCAGTTCGGGATCCTCGCCGCACACCCAGCAGGCATCCTTCTTGCCGCCGGACTGCGCGTCGGCGGGGGCGGCTAATGCGGCGAGCGCCAGCAGGGCGGTCGCGAGGCGGCAGCGCCAGCTCACAGCTTCTTCTTCCAAATCTCCGCGTGCTCGATGATCTGCGTCATCGACGGCTTTTCCAGCGGCGGCTCGCCGCCGATCACCACCCGGCACGCGTCGATCGCCGCCAGGCGCAGGCTGGTGTCGCTCTCGGACAGCATGGGCAGCAGGAGTTTGGATTGCTCTTTGACGCCGAACAATTCGAACAACCGCAGCCCGAGCAGGCGCTCGGGCAGTTTGGTCGAGTTGAGAGACTCGCGCGGCAGGTCGGCGAGCGGACCGCGCTCGAGCCCGGCGAAGTCCGCGCGCAGCCGGGCGGCCTCCTGCGTCCAGCGGCTGCGCATGGCATCCAGCACGATCGGCGCCCCGGCGCGATCGTTGCGGCGCAGCAATCCCCGCGCCGCCTCGTAGGCGACGGAGGGCATTTCGTCCTTGAGCAGGGGCGTGAGGAAAGGCACCACGTCTTCGCGCGCGCTGTCGGCGTAGCGGCGCGTGAGATGGGCGCGCAGCGGCTCCGGCGCCTTCTTCTTCAACAATTTCCAGGCCAGGTGCAGATCGGAGTCCGTCAGCGTCCCGGTGAGAAGCTGCTGCAGATCGGTGAAGCGCCCGGCTTCGACGTATTGCGGCGCGACTTCCAGCACGGCCGGCACGATGCCTTCGCCGCGCTCGATCAGACGCGCGCGGATTTCGGCTTGCGCCTCCAGCTTTTCGGCGCGCCGCAGGGCCACCAGATCTTCCTGCACGGCCTTCAACTCGACGCTGTTGAGGCGGGCGAACTCCTTCTTCGGCGGCGGCGGCGGCGGTTCCTGCGCCGCGGCGGGAGCCGAAACCAGGAGGAGCAGGAAGGTTGCGATCATGGCGACTTCGGGGCCGCGCTGGCGACGCGGCCATGCCGGAATTCCAGCGGCAGCGCGTCGAGCAGTTCGGGATTGCCCGCCAGAGGCAGTTTAGCCCAGTCGGCGCGCGCCGCTGCGCGCTGCTCCGGGCTGCCGACGGGAAAACTCATCCGCTCGACCACGACGTGCGCGCGTTGGCGCGGCGCGTCCTCGCGTTCGCGCAGGCGCACGATCTCCCAGCCCTTGTGCGTGCGCACGGGTCCCGCCCAGGCGCCCGGCTCCAGCGTCGCGACGCGGGCGGACACGCTGGCGCCGAGAAAGAACGGCCCCGGCTTCTCGTGAATGGCCGTGCCGGCGAGCTCGGGATGAGCCGCTCCCCACTCTTCCAGGAGGCTGGCGAAGTCGGCGCCCTTGCGCAGCCGGCTCACCCACAGTTCGGCTTCGCGCAAGGCGGCCTCGCTCTCCACGGGGCAGCGGGCGTGCAGGAGGGCTTCCTCGGCCAGGCCGGCGTCCAGCAGATGCCAGATCAAGGTGGCGCGGCCGTCGGCAGAGAATGACTGACGGAGGCTTTGTTCGGCATCGTCAATGAGCCGATAGGGAATCTCCACCTCGCCCACCCGCAGTCCGGCCGGCTCGCCGCACGCCGCAGCGCCTCCCGCCAGACCGGCCGCGAGCAGGGCGGGGTACAATCTCCGCCTGAGGCCTCCACTGGTCCGTAACCGTTTCGTCATGTCCCAAGATCCCCGCTCCAAGCTTTCCTTCACTGGCAGTATCCTGATTTTGTTGGCCCTGGCTTGCGCCTCGGCGCCTGAAACTCCGGCGGCTCCGGCAGCCCCGGAAGCGGTGGCGGTGCCGGCATCGGCGGACGCCCTGGAGGCGCCGACCGCCGCGGAGGCAACACAGGATAATCAGGAGCCCGCACCGGGCGCGACGGGCACCGCGACCACCGGCGCGCAGGAGCCCGCGCCGAGCCAGGAAGTGGAGCTGGAGACCAAGGTCCCGGAGCGGCCGCAGATCCAGCTCGTCTACGCGCACGAGGTCGGCGAGACGCCGGTGAAACTCAGTTACGAGGAGCGCCAGCGCCGGGAACTGCTGTACTCCACGGCGGGCGGCTATCTGAACCTGGTCATCCTGGAGACGCTGCTCGACATGGAGGCCGAGCGCCGCGCCAAAGCCGGCGTGCGCGTCGGCGGCGAGGCCGCGACCGACGAAAAGGTCGAGGCCATGATCCAGCAGCAAGTGGACATGTTCAAGGCACAGGCGCCCAACGGCGATTTCTTCCGCATGCGCCTGGTCGAGGGTTATTCGCCCGAGCACTACTTCCGCACGGTGCGCTTGGTGCTGCGCGTCGTGGACATGTTCTTTCCGGTGGATCCCGATCACTGGAATCTGGAACAGCTGAAGCTGGTGTTCCGCTCCGACCTGGAAATGTCCAGTTATCCCGCCATCGAGCAGGAGTGGCAGGCGCGCGTGGACGCCCGCGCCAAGGGCGAGGCGCTGGCCGAGATGCCGAGCGACTTCGTGCTGTCCTACATGATGCTGCCGGGCGTCTTCGCCTGGCTGCGCACGGACGCGAAGATCGAGACGCCGGTGGACGGGCTGCCCGAAGGCGTGGCCATGCGCGTCAACGGCCGCGAGTTCAAGACCGTGGAGCTCATCGAGCAATCGCGCGCTCTCTTCTCCGACGTCGCCGAAGAGACCGCGTCCACTCTGGTCGGACTGCTCGACGCGGTCGAGGCGGATCTGCGCGCGCAGAAGCGCTGGCTCAGCCGCAAGACGCTGGACGAGTTCTGGGCGGCCGAGCGCGCCGGCTACGAGGGCACGATCTTCACCCACGATCAGACGGTGATCGAATTCCTGGGCTTCCCCTCGATGGAGGTCTACCGGCAGTTCTTCGACGCTCGCCAGTCCTACCGGACCCTGCTGCCCAATCCTCTCACCAAGGAAATGATGGACGCTGAAATCGCCGCGCGCGGTTCCTTCCTCGGTCTCGGCAAGGTGGACACGGACGTCATCTTGCTGGGCGCCGTGGACAAGGGCGCGCTCGAGATGATGACCAGCCCGCGCCTCTTCAAGCCCGGCGCCGATCCCTTCGCCGCGGCCGGCGAGCGCGCGCAGGAAGTCGCGCAGCAGCTCAAGGACGGCGAGTCCTTCGATTCCCTGCTCCTCGAATACTCGGACTTCCCGCCGCGCGCCGCCGGCGGCAACAACGCGCTGCAGCGCGACCGCGGCCGCTTCGGCTCGCTCACGCGCGCCGACCTGCGCGTGCTGCTCGGCGAGAGCGACTACACGGACTTCCTGTACGGCTACTCGATCGGCGACGATCTGTTCTTCAAGGCGGAGCCGAACGCCATCTACGGCCCCACGCAGGGTCCGTTGGGCTGGTACATCTATCGGATGACCCGCCGCGAAGCGCCGACCACGCCGTTGGATCCGGTCAACAATCCCCGCCACGCCTTCCAGCTTGAGGAAGATCTGGTCACCCAGAGTTTCCTCGCCTACGTGAACGGACTGCGTTAGCGCAGCCGCGCCACGGGAGTCAGCGCCACGGGCACGGCCGCGAGCAAGCGCCGCTCCGCCTCCCTGAAGGAGGCGTACGGACGCCTGTGGCCTTATCTGCGCCGCCACCGGCGCGCGGCGCTGCTGGTGCTGGTGCTGGCCCTGGTGTCCGGCGGCGGCACGCAGTTGACGATGTTCCTGCTCGAGCCGCTGATGGGCCGCCTCTTTCCTGCAAACTCGGCGGAGGCGGCGGCGAGCGGAGCTGGTTCGCCGATGGCGAGCTTCAACGACAGCTATCTCGAGCCCTGGCTGCTCAGCCTGCCGGACTTCGGCATGAGTCCGGCGGTGGCAGAGGTGGTGGCGTTGGTGCTGCTGATCGCTCTGCTGGCCGCGGTCTTCGCGCTGGCGGAGTACGCCTTCATCCGCACGACGCGCATGCTCGGCGCCACGATGATCACCGATTTGCGCCAGGACATGGTCGAGCACGTCGTGCGGCTCGACGTCAACTGGCACAGCGGCCGCCGCCTCGGCGATCTGGTCACGCGCATGACGTCGGACGCGGCGACCAGCCTGCGCATCGTCACGCTGATGATGGAGGAGCTGATTCAATGCCCCTTCACGATCGCCGCCTCGCTGGTCGTGGCGTTCGCCGCCGAGCCGCGCGCGACCCTGGGCATGATCATCCTGCTGCCGGTGATCGCGCTGCCGGTGCTGATCCTCGGACCGAAGGTGCGGCGCCGCAGCAAGGCCTCGCAGGACAGCCTCGGGGACTCGACGCAGAGCCTGGTGCAGATGTTGTCCGGCATCCGCGTGGTCAAGGCCTTCCGCATGGAGGAGCGCGAGGCCGGCGAGTTCCGGCGCAACAACAACGAATTTCTCAACCAGACCAAGAAGATGGTGCGCGCGCAGGCCACGAGCCTCGGCATCACCACGCTGCTGTCCTCGGGCGGCGTCGGTCTTGCGCTCGGCCTGCTGGCGCTGATTCAACTGCTGATCACGCCCGTCTTCCACAGCAGCGCCACCACCGTCGTCTTTTTCGGCGCGATCGCCACGGTCTTCGCCTTCACCAAGCGTCTGACGAAATCCATCAGCGTGATCCAGACCTCGATGGGCTCGGTGGACCGCGTGTTCGAGGTCTTCGACCTGCGCTCGGCGCTGGAAGCCAGCGGCTCCACCCAGCCGTGGCCCGGGTTGCGCGAAGGACTGCGCTTCGACCGTGTCAGCTTCAGCTATCCGGAGACGGAAGGCGCCGCCCTGCGCGATCTGACTTTCGAACTGCGCCGCGGCGAGCGCATCGCGCTGGTCGGCCACTCCGGCTCCGGCAAGAGCACTCTGCTCGACCTCGTCGCCCGCTTCTACGACCCGTCCGAAGGCCGCATTCTGGCCGACGGCCAGGATCTGCGCGAATTGCGGCAGGCGGACTGGCTCGGCCGCCTCGCGGTGGTGCAGCAGCGGCCCTTCCTGTTCCAGGACACGATCCGGGAGAACGTGCGCTACGCGCGCCCCGCGGCCAGCGACGCAGAGGTGTTGCGCGCCTGCCAGGCCGCCAATCTCGGCGAACTGCTGGCGCGGCTGCCGCAGGGCCTTGACACCCCGGTCGGCGACGGCGGCGCGAGCCTGTCGGGCGGCGAGGCGCAGCGCGTGACGATCGCGCGCGCGTTGCTGAAGGACGCCGAGATTCTGCTGCTCGACGAAGCGACC
>CAYVPL010000074.1:0-10822 GCA_964453755.1 uncultured Planctomycetales bacterium | reverse complement strand
AGGAGGAGCGCCTGCGTGAAGCCTTGGAATTGGCCCGCCGCCGCGGCGGCGCGGTGCGGCTGCAGGCCGGAGCGTTGCAGCGCCACTGGCCCGCCGACCGACGTTGTTCCTCCTGCGGTCAACTGCTCGCGGAGGACAGTTCCGGCCCGCCGGAGGCGGAGCAGCCGCGGCGCTGGCTGCGCGGCCGCTCCTGGCGCCAGTGGACGGAGTCGCCGACCCGAGATTGGCTGAGCTGGTCCGCCGAGGAGGGCGGACTCGCGGCGCGGCGGCTGGAACTCCTGGCGCGCACGGGCGTCGGCCATCTGGCCGCGGCGCGCACTCTCGGCAGCCTCTCCCTGGGCGAGGCGCGGCGCGTCGAACTCGTCTCCTGGCTGGCGCTCGTGCGCCGCGGCCAGACGGTGGTGCTCGACGAGCCGGGCATGGGCCTGCACGGACGCGAGCGGCTGGCGTTGGCCGAGCTGCTGCAGAATCTGGCGGCCGCCGGCAACACGGTGCTCACCGCCGATCCGGCGCGCGAATTCCTCGAAGCGGCGCACGCCTGGGTCGCGTTGGGGCCGGGGGGGGGACCCGAGGGCGGTCAAGTGACGGGCCAGGGCCGCCGCGAGGATCTGCCGGCCGAGCCGCTGCCGCCGCTCCGCGAGCACTCTGACAATTCCGCGCCGGCCACTCTGCGCTTCCGCGATCTGCGCGCGCGCCATCTGCAGATTCCCGAGCTGACGCTGCCGCTGGGCCGCGTCGTCGCTTTCTGCGGCCCGAGCGGATCGGGCAAGAGCACCCTGTTCGAGGACGAGTTCGTGCCCCGGCTGCGCTCCGGGCTGGGATTCGAAGGCGCGCTGCCGCCCGGCGGCGTCGGCGTGCTGCTGGAGCGCGCGCTGCGCCACGCGCCGATTTCGACGCTGGCCACGCTGTCCGGCGCCTGGTCCGACGTGCGCCTGATTTTTGCCGAGAGCGAGGAGGGGCGCATGCGCGGCCTGCAGCCGGCGGATCTGGTGGCGCGCCCGGGCCAGGGCGCCTGCCTCTCCTGCGCCGGCGTCGGCACGGATCGCGAAGGCCTGCTCTGCGGCGCCTGCGCCGGGCTGGGCTTGCGTGAGGACTTGCTGGACCTGCGCTGGCGCAGCCGTTCGCTGCGCGAATGGCTGACCACTCCGCTGGCCGCCCTCGAGAAGCGCCTGCCCAGCGATCGGCGCCTGCCGATTCTGGTGCGGCACCTCGTCGCGCTCGGCTTGGGTCCGCGCACGTTCGGCGAACGCGGGCGCCACCTCTCGCTCGGCGAGCGCAGCCGCGTGGCTTTGGCCCGCGCCCTGGCTTCAGCGCGCGCGGGCGAAGGCCGGCTCTTCCTGCTCGACGAACCCTGCCTCGGCCTGCCGCGCCCCGAGGCGCAACGCGTGGTGGATCTCTTCCACGCGCTGGCCGCAGCCGGCCACAGCTTCTGGGTCGCCGAGCATCACGAAGTTTTTCTGCGCCAGGCCGACTGGCTGATCGAACTCGGCCCCGGCGCCGGCGACGAGGGCGGACGCTTGCTGCACGCGGGCACTCCCGCAGCGCTCGCCGCCGGCGCGACGCCGACGGCGGCGTGGTGGCGCGCGCGCGGCGCCGGCGGCAAGGCTCCGCCGCGGCCGCGGCCGGTTCCGGTGCAATCGCGCGCTCTGCCCGGCGGCTTCGCGGGCGAGGGGCGCCGCGTCTTGGAGGAAGCGCTGCGCCGTGAGTTGGCGCTGCGCTCGCCGCTGCTCGAAGATCACCTGCTCGCGGGCGAAGCCGGCGACTTCAGCGAAGAAACATCGATTCCCGTCGCCTGGCCGGTGGCGCCGGATCCGCGCGCCGAATTGGGAGAGGTGCTCGGCCTCGCTTCGCTGCTGCCGGAGTTGCGCCGGCGCTCCGCCCGGCGCTGCGCGGCCTGCGGCGGGGGGGGGCCCTATCTGGATCTCGCGGAGGCCTGCCGCGCGCACGGCGATCAGACGTGGATCTTCAGCCTGCCCTTGCCCGCGCCGCTGTTGGCCCGCCCCGAGCTTGCGCAATGGCTGCAGGCGGCCGGCTTCCGCCGCATTCTGCGCGGCGGCGCGGTCGTGCGCGTCCCGGGCAAGGATTTTGCGCTGGCCGCGGGCGACGCCGTGTGGCTCGACGAACTGCGGCCGCTCGGAGAGGGCGACGCGCCGGGGCGGCTGCGCGATCTCGAGCACCATTTGCGCGCTTTGCAGGCCGAGAGGCTCGTCGCGCACGCGCCCGGAGAATTGTCAAGGCAGGCCTGGTCCTGGCAGCCGGGCGCCTGCCGCGACTGCGGACGCGCCGACGCCGGCACCGCCGCGCACTGGGCCGGCTGGAACCTGGATGCGCTGGGGGAGCGCCGCCTCGAGGAGGTTCTGGCCCACTGGAGCCGCGAAGCTCCCGATCTGCCCGTCAGCGCCCGCGCCGCCGCGCTGCTGCGGGGCAGTTCGCTGCTGCGCCGGCGCTTCGGCGCGGCTCTGGGCGAGTTCAGCGAACTCGAGCAGCTACTGGCGCGCACCGCCGGCTGGCTCCTCTTCGCGCCGGCCGGCGCCACGCTGCTCTTCGATCAACCGCTGGCCGGATTGCCGCCGACGCTGGCGCGGCAAGTCGCGCAAGCGCTGGTCCAGCCGGCCGCTGGCGCCGCCTTCTGGTTCACCGATGCCGAGGAGCACGCGAGCGCCGCGCCGCCGGCGCCGCCGCCGGCAGCCGGAGGCATGCGGCCGCAGGGCTTCAGTCTCGACTTCGATTTCGACTCCTGGTGCGCGCCGCCGCGCGCTCGCGCCGCGGACAATCTGCGCGCCGCCTTGGGCCTGAGCGTGCCGCTGCGCGAGCACTTTTTGCGCACGGAAGGCGCCCGTCTGCGCGGCTTCACCCTGCAGGACTTGGAGCCGGCGCGCTCGGCCTGGCGCTGCGGCAGCTGCCGCGGCAGCGGCGCCGAACCCGGGCATCCGGCTCTGCACGCGCGCTGCCGCGCTTGCCACGGTTCCGGCTTCGGCCCTGCCCTGCACGTCGCGGAAGACCGCGGCCTGCGCTGGACCGACCTGGGACGAGCCAGCCTGGGCGCGCTCGCGAGGCACTTCGCCGAAACTCCCGCCATCGGCCGCGTCCTGGCGGAAGCCGTGCGACTCGGCCTGGGGGATTTGCCCTTGGACAGCCCGCTCGCCGGCTTGCCGCGGGCGACGCGCAGCCTCGGTCCCCTCGCGGCCTGGGCCGCGACGCCCGCTCCGGAGGCGGAGGGACTCAGGCTGGGCTTGGCCGTGGCCGGGCTGAATCGCTTGGAAGCCCTGCGGGTGTCGACTACAATCGAAGGTTTCAGCAAGCGCGGCGGGGCGCCCGAATGGCGCGATCAGCACCCTGCCCTCGTGTCCGGCCCGTGACGACCGAACCCCGTCCCCTCATTCTGCAGAGCGATCTCACGATCGTCCTGGAGACGGCTCATCCGGCCTTCGAGGAGATGCGGGACGGCCTGCTGCCCTTCGCCGAACTGGTGAAGTCGCCGGAATACCTCCACACCTACCGGATCACTCCGGTCTCGATCTGGAACGCGGCCTCGACCGGCCTCAACGCGGAAGGCGTGCTGCAGTTCCTGACGCGCCACGCCCGCTACGGCGTGCCGCCCAATTTCGAGGTCGAGCTGCGCACTTGGTTCGGACGTTGCGGCATGTTCCGCCTGCGCGCCGACGGCGCGCGCCTGCGGCTCGACAGCCAGGATCCGGGAGTGCTGCGCGAGTTGCTCGCCGATCCGGAGCTCGCCGGCCACATGGACGAGGTGCGCGCAGCCGAAGGGCGCGCGTGGATCGACCCGTCACGCCGCGGCGCCATCAAACACCGGCTCGTGCGCCTGGGCTTTCCGGTGCAGGACGAGGCCGGCTACGTGGACGGCACGCCGCTGGCGATCCGCGTGCGCGAGGAGTCCAAGCGCGGTCCGGGCTTCGCGCTGCGTCCTTATCAATTGGAGGCCGTCGCCGCCTTTCACCGCGGCGGCTCGGCGCTCGGGGGCAACGGCGTGATCGTGCTGCCCTGCGGCGCGGGCAAGACCGTGGTCGGCATGGCGGCGATGGAGGCCGTCGGCGCGCACACGCTGATTCTGGCGCCGAACACGGTGGCGCTGCGGCAGTGGCGCGAAGAGCTGCTCGACAAGACCGAACTGACGGCCGACCAGATCGGCGAGTACTCCGGCTCCGTCAAGGAAATCCGGCCGGTCACTCTCACGAC
The DNA here is from genome assembly GCA_964453755.1 of uncultured Planctomycetales bacterium. Taxonomy (GTDB): domain Bacteria; phylum Planctomycetota; class UBA1135; order UBA1135; family UBA1135; genus JAQBVK01. The sequence continues at coordinate 6,625 of CAYVPL010000074.1, read as the reverse complement.
GTATCAGATCCTGACGTATCGTCGCAGCAAAGACGGCGGCTTCGTGCACTTCGACCTGTTTTCGCGCGGCGGCTGGGGCCTGATCATCTATGACGAAGTGCACCTGCTGCCCGCGCCGGTCTTCCGCGCCACGGCGGAGATCCAAGCGCGCCGCCGGCTCGGCCTGACCGCCACGCTGGTGCGCGAAGACGGCAAGGAGGACGAAGTCTTCTGCCTGATCGGGCCGAAGCGCTACGACGCGCCGTGGAAGGATCTCGAGCGGCGCGGGTACATCGCCACGGTGCAGTGCACCGAGGTGCGCGTCGGCCTCGACGAGGAACTGCGCATGCGCTACCTGGCCGCGCCGCGCCGCCAGCAGGCGCGCATGGCCGCCGAGAACCCGGTCAAGAACGACGTCCTGCGCCGCCTGCTCGCGCGCCACGCCGGCGAGCGCGTGCTGATCATCGGCCAGTATCTGGCTCAGTTGGAGCTGCTGCGCCAGGAACTGGGCGTGCCGTTGATCACGGGCCGGATGCCCAATCCGGAGCGCGAGCGCCTCTATCAAGCCTTCCGCGAAGGCACGGTGCCGGTGCTGCTGGTCAGCAAGGTCGGCAATTTCGCCATCGACCTGCCCGACGCCAACGTCGCCATCCAGGTGAGCGGCACCTTCGGCTCGCGGCAGGAAGAGGCCCAGCGTCTGGGCCGGATTCTGCGGCCCAAGCGCGACGGCCGCGGCGCCTCCTTCTACTCGCTGGTATCCGAGGCCACGCTGGATCAGGATTATGCCGAAAACCGCCAGCGCTTCCTCACCGAGCAGGGTTACCGCTACGCCATCGTGCCGGGCGACGCCTTGATGCGCGAGGATCTCGGCGCTCCGCTCTGATCATGGGAAAAGTCAATCTCTCCCGCACGCTCGCGACCCGCGCGGACAGCGAGTTGGTGGACTTGCACGATCGCTGGATCGGCGGCACGCCGCCGATGCGCCGGCCGGAATTGTTGATGGCCCTGCGCGCGCGCATGCGCGAGTCCGGCGCCGTGCTGGCGCGGGCCCAGGAGTTGGCGCCGGAGCCCGGCGCGCTGTTCCGCGTGCTGGCAGCCGATCCCGGCCGTCCGCAGAACTTCGAGCGCCTCCGCCGCGAGGCCGAAAGCGCGGGACTCGGCACCGCCGGACTGCGCGCGCACCTCGCCGAACTCGTCGCCGCCGGACTGGTGGCGGAAATTCCCGCCGCGCGGCGGCCTGGCGCCGCCGCGCAGGCGGGAGGTCCCTCGTGGGGCGTGCCCGAAGAGATCGCGGTCGCGCTGGACGAGCGCCTAGCGGTGCCCGGCGGCCCGGGCGCGCTGCTCACGCTCAGCGGCTGGCTCGAGTACCGCCTGCGCCAGCGCGGCGCGCACGGCATCGCCGGCGAGCAATCCCGCCGCATGTACCGCCTGCTGGCGGCGGAGTCGGCGCTGCGCGCGCGCGTGGACGCCCTGCCGCCCGACGTGCGCGACTTCTTCGGCGTGGCGGCGGTGCGCTACGGGGGCATCGTGCCGCCGGATTTGCTGGCGACGATCGCGCCGGATCAGGATGCGCGGCGCCTCGGCAGCGTGCTGGAGGCGGCTTCCTTGGGCACCGTGTGCGACCTGGATCTGGAGCCTTACGGCCTGCGTCAGCGCGGCGAGGTGGTCGTGATCTTCCACGAAGCGGTGCTCGCGCATCTGCAGCGCGTCGGCGCCGAGACGCCGCCGCAACCGGTGCACGTCGCCTCGATCGGCACCGACTTCGTGTCGAACTTCGCGCGCTTCGCCTCCTTCGTCGAGGGCGACACCGTGCGCTTCACGGTGCGCGGCACGATCTTCAAGACCACCGGCAAGCGCATCGCCGAGAGCCTGCTGCCCAACCCGGGCCGCGAATTCCGGCGCCTCGAAATCCTGGAGCTGGAGTATCGATTCGCGCTCGAAGGCGGCATGATCGACCGCACCGGCGAGCGCAGTTTCCGCCTGACGCCGCGCGGGCAGGAATTCCTGCGCCAGCCGCTGCGCGAGAAGCAGCGCCGCATGCTCGACTGGCTGATGGAGGACCGCCGCCTGCCCGGCGACCTCGCGCACCAGATGCATCTGCGCCGCACCGTGCTGCGCTGGCTCAAGCGCCTGCAGCCCGGCCTCTGGTACGACGCCATGTTCCTGCCCTTCGTGGCGCGCAATCATTATCTGGCCACGCTGCCGGATCTGGGCCAGGGCGGCCGCGAATCGGCCTCCTTCCCGGTGCGCGCCTCGGCCGATCTGCAGAGCCTGAGCTGGAACCTCTTCCTCTGGATCCGCAAGTACCTCTACCTGCTCGGCATCGTGGACATGGGCTACGACGCGAGCGGGCGCGCCACCGCGCTGCGCCTCACGCCGCTGGGCGCCGAGCTGCTGGAAATGATCCCCGGCCGCTCGCTGGAGGCTGCGGGCCACCTGGTCGTGAATCCCGACTTCGAGGTGGTGCTCTTTCCCGACGAGCGCAGCCACGAGCTGATCTATCAACTCGACCGCTTCTGCGAGCGCGAGCAGAAGGACACGCTCTACCGCTACCGCATCACGCCGGGCGCGCTGCATCGCGCGCTGGGCCAGGGCATGACGCTGGACGAAATCCAGGCGCTGCTGCGGCGCCACAGCCGCATGCCGCTGCCGCAGAACGTGGCCTATTCGCTGGAGTCCTGGGCGCGCAAGAGCGGCCTGGTCACCATCCATGCCGACGGCCGCCTGCACTGCGAGCTGGCCGAGATCCTCGACCGCTTCGCCGCGCACCCCGAAGTGCAGCGCGCCGGCTCCGAGCGCGCGGCGCCGGACCTGCTGCGCCTGCATCGTCCTCTCGAGCGGGACGATCTGGCGGCGATCGCGCTCGATCTGGGAGTCGGCGTGCGCTTCCACGACGCGGCGTGAACCTGCCGCGCGGAATCTGGTGCGTGCTGTCCGACCTGGCAGCGGATGAGATCCGCAGCCGCGGCGCGGCGGCGCTGGCGGCGGGCGCTTCCGCCTTGAGCCTGCGCCGTCCCGCCTGCGGCAGCGGCGCCGCGGCGGCAGCCTTCGCCGCGCCGGAATTGCAGGCAGCTTGGCGCGCCACGCACGGGATGGGGGACGTGGCTCTGGCCAGCGGCGCGCGCGCGGTCATCGCGGGAGCGCGCAGCCTGGAGGTCGCGGACTATCTGCGTCTGGACGCGCGCCTGCTGGTCGGCGCCTCGGTGCATGACCTCGAGGAAGCGCGCTTCGCGCGCGCGGCGGGCGCGCACTTTCTGCTGTTCGGACCCGTCTGGGACACGCCGGAAAAGCGCGGCCGTCTCGAGCCGCGCGGTCCGGCTGGGCTGCGGCAGATCTGCGCGTTGGGCCTGCCGGTGATCGCGATCGGCGGCATCTTGGAGCCGCGGCAGGTCCTGGAAGCCAGCGCGGCCGGCGCGCACGGCTGCGCCGTCCTGCGCGCGGCGGCGGAGCCGGCGCAATTGTCAGAGTTGACGCGCGCCGCCGTTTCCTGCTAAGGCGTCGGCCACAGCACCGGCGCGCTCCAGCGCCGATTGCCGCGCAGTTCTTCGAGGCCGAGCCCGTCGGGCCCGGAGCAGAGGACCAGCGGATAAGGCGCCTCCGCTCGACCGGCCAGCACCACGGCATAACTGCGGCCCCACGGGTCGGCGGGCAACCAAGCCAGATGCGGCAGCGCATCCGCCAACGGCGAGCCGGCGCCCGCCGCGATTCCCGGCAGTCCGTTGCCGGGGCCCATCAGCGGAAACTCCCAGGCCTGAGGCGGGGCGCCGGCAGCCGCGGCTCGATCCATCGCCAAGGCCACGTGGCCGGCGACGTACTGCAGAGTGTCTTCGGCGTAGCGCGTCCGCGCCCGCTCCACTTCGGAGCGCACCGTGCCTACAATCAGCCAGGAGAGCGCCGCCACGCTGATCAGCAGCCAAGCGGCCTCGCGCAGGCGCATGCGCCGGCGTTCTCGGACCCAGTCTCGCGAATCGTCCATTCCTGTGCTCATCCGTCCTGCAGGCGGCGAGGACGAACTCCACGCCATTTTCCGCGCCGCCTGGCGCGCGCGAAAGGGGATTGTAGGACCGGGCGACGACTGCGCGCGACTGCGGCCGCCGCGCGGGCGGACTCTGGTGTGGACCACCGACCAACTCGCCCTCGGCATCCACGCGCGCGCCGGGGTTTCCCCCGAGGTCCTGGCCTGCAAATTGCTGCGCCGCAGTTTGAGCGACGTCGCCGCGGCCGGCGCAAAGCCGTGGGCGCTGACTTGGACGCTGGCTGCGCCGCGCGCCACGCGGACAGCATGGCTGAAGCGCCTGGCGGGCGCCTTCCTGACCGAAGCCGAGCACTTCGGCCTGCCCGTGGTCGGCGGCGACTGCAGCGGCGCGCGCGCGCTCGTGCTGACCTGTTCGATTCTCGGCCTGGAGCCGCGGCGCGGCACGCCCGGCCGCGGCGGAGCCCGGCCCGGCGATCGCCTGCTCGTCACGGGCCGGCTGGGCGGCGCCGTCCAGAGCGGCCGCCACCTGCTGCCGCAGCCGCGCCTGCAGGAAGGCGCGCGCCTCGTCGAGCGCTACGGCGCCCGCGCCATGATGGATCTCAGCGACGGCTTGGCCCGCGATCTGCCGCGATTGCTCGCGCGCAGTGAGGCTGGCGCGCGCGTGCATCTGGAGCGGCTGCCTGTGGCCCTCGAACTGCTCGGCGCGCGCGACGCGGTCGAACGCGCGCTGAGCGAAGGCGAGGATTACGAACTGCTGGCGGCTCTGCCGCCGGCCCAGGCCGAGCGCGCCCTGCGCGATCCGCTGCTGCGCCGCTGCGGACTCACGGCGATCGGCGAAATCACGCGCGCGCGCCGCCTGCAGTGGCTGCGGGCCGGGCGCCCGGTCCGCATCCGCGCGCGCGGCTACGAGCACGCATGGTCCTAGCCGCCCGGCCGCATCGGCTGAGCCGTTCGCCGGAGGAAACGCGCGAACTCGGACGCGCGCTCGGTCGCCTGCTCGAACCCGGCGACTTCGTGGCGCTGATCGGCGAGTTGGGCGCCGGCAAGACGGCCTTGGCCGGCGGCCTGGGTCTGGGGCTCGGCGTGACCGAGGCGCTGCGCTCGCCTTCCTATCTGCTCTGCTGCGAACACGAGGGCCGGCACCGCGTCCTGCATCTCGACGCCTATTTCGAGACGCGCATGGACGCTCTGCTGGCCGAAGGCCTGCCAGATCGCTTCCGCGACGCGGTGCTGATCGTGGAGTGGGCCGATCGCTGCGCCGGCTCCTGGCCGGCGGACCGCCTGGAAGTCCGGATGAGCCCCGGACCGGGGCTTGAGGAGCGCCAGATCGCCCTCCAGGCCACCGGCCCGCGCTCGGCCCAGCTCCTGCAGGCCTGGACGGCCGGCTGGTCCGCCGGGAATTCGCCGGCGACCTTTGAACCCGGCAGCCCTGAGCAGCGTTGACCGTCATGGATCCCGGCCGGGGGCAGGACGATTTGCTCGCCAGGCACCGGGCCGGCGATGCCGCGGCCTTCGATCTTCTCGTCCAGGAACTTGCCCCGCGCCTCAAGGGCTATTTCCTGCGCCAAGGAGCCGAATCCGCGACCGCCGAGGATCTCACCCAAAATGTCTTCCTGCGCATCCTCCAGAGTCTGGACCGCTACCAAGCGAGCGGCCAGTTGGAGGCCTATTTCCTGCGCATTGCCCGCAACCTCTGGATTGACCATCAGCGGCGCCACCAGCGCTTCCGCCGCGTCGAAGACGGCTCCGATGCAGCCGATCCGCGCCCAGGTCCGGAGGCCGAATCCCAGTCGCACGATCGCGCCGCGCTCGTGCGCGCCGCGCTCGCCGCGCTCGAAGGGCCCGAGCGCGAGCTGCTCGAACTGGCAGTCCTCCAACGCCTGCCCTACAAAGACGTCGCCGAGATTCTCGAAATTCCGGTGGGCACCGTGAAATCCCGCGTCTTCTACGCCCTGCGCCGACTGCGCCAGCGCCTGGCCGCGCTGGGGGAGGAAGCGTGAAGCCGCGCTTCCCCGACGATCGGTCGCAGCAGCCCGAAGCCGAGCTGCCCGCCGCCGCAGAGGCCAACGCGCTGCTCGCGCTCGCGGAGGAACTGCGCGTCGCCCATCCCGATCCGGCGGTCGCCGAGGATTTCGGCGAGAGGCTGCAGCTGCGCTTGCACGCAGATTCCGGGCTGCGCGCCGTGTTGCGCAGCTCGCGCCTCGCGCGCGCGGCCGCCACCCTGCTGGTGGTGTCCGTCTCGGTCGCGCCGGTGCTGGCCCTGGTGCAAATCCTGCCCTGGCTGCGCGAGACGAAACTGGTGATCCAGGTGGAGCAATGGATGCTGCCTCCGCCCGTGGCGGTCGCCGAGGAAGCGCTGCCGCCGCTGCCGGCGCCGCACGATCCTTCGCAGGACGCGGCCTGGGTGGAAGCCATCACGCGGCAGAACCGCATGGCGCGCGCCGCGGCCTCGTGGTTCACTGCGCAGGCGCCGGAGCCGCGCGCCAGCAGCATCGAGCCCTCGGGTTGGGACGGCGCCTCGGCCGAGGTTCTGTGGCAGGAGTTCCTGCGCCGCTGCGCCCAGGGCGGCGTCGAACCGCTCCCGGCGGCCCTGGTGGCGCGCATCGAGGTTCTGGGTCTGGTCGGCAGCGCGGAAGAGCGGCGCCTGCTCGCGCCCTGGATCTGGGTGCT
>CAYVPL010000073.1:0-10945 GCA_964453755.1 uncultured Planctomycetales bacterium | reverse complement strand
ATCGAGGAGTGCCCTTCGCCCGCGGTGGACGCGGAGACGCGCGCGCGCATGGGCGCCGCCGCGGTGGCCGCGGCCAAGGCCGTCGGCTATCACTCGGCCGGCACGGTGGAATTCCTGTGGTCGCGCGGGGATTTCTACTTCCTCGAGATGAACACGCGCATTCAGGTCGAGCACGGCATCACCGAAGAGGTCTACGGGGTGGACTTGATCGAGCAGATGATCCGCGTCGCCGCCGGCGGCACGATCGGTCATTTGACAAATTGCGTGCCGCGCGGCCATGCCATCGAGGTGCGTGTCAACGCCGAGGATCCCGAGCGCAACTTCCTGCCCAGCCTGGGCCGCGTGACCAATCTGCGCATGCCCGGCGGTCCGGGCGTGCGGGTGGATTCCGGGATGTACCGCGGCATGGAAGTGACGCCCTGGTACGACTCGATGCTGGCCAAGCTGATCGTGCACGGCCGCGACCGCGAGCAGGCGCGCCGCCGCATGCTGCGCGTGCTGCAGGAGTTGCACGTCGGCGGCGTCACCACCAGCGCCGGACTGGCGATGGAGGTGCTGCAGAGCGAAGAATTCCGCAGCGGCCGCTACGACACGGGCACCCTCGAGCGCCTGCGCGCGGCCGGCGCGCAGGAGGGGCACGCCGTCGAGAAGGAGGATCTGGAACGCATCGCGGCGATGGTCGCGGCGTTGCACCGCCAGCACACCGCCGCGCGCCAGTCGGTGCGGCGTGCGGAAGGCGGCGGCGCGACGTTGGCGCCGTGGGTGGCCGCGCATCGTGCGGCGCGGCTGGGCCGCGGGCCCGGAGGCGCCCGGTGAAGTACTTCCTGCGCGGCGCCAGCGGGCGCTCCTTCGAAGTCGAGATCCTCGAGAAGGGCGAGGGCACCTGGATCGTGCGCTGCGGCGACCGCGAGATCGCCGCCGACTTCCGCGACGTGGACCGGCTGGGGCAGTACGCGGTGCTGCTGGACGGCCGCAGTTACGCGGCCTCGATCGAGGAGTCGGACAAGCAGCACCTGCGCGTCAACATCGCCGGCGCGTCCTTCGGCATGGAGGCGCTGGACGAGCGCGAGCGCGCCGCCGGCGAATTGGTCAAGGACCGGCCGGCGCGCGCCGAGGTCATCAAGGCGCCGATGCCGGGGATTCTGGTGGCCGTGCGCGTGCAGGCCGGCGACGTCGTGGCCCCCGGCGGCCCGGTCGCCCTGCTCGAAGCCATGAAAATGCAGAACGAGGTCACCGCCGAGCACGGCGGCGTCGTCGAGGAAGTTCTGGCGCAGGCCGGCCAAGCCGTGGACGCCGGCCAGCCGCTGCTGCGCCTCAAGCCGGCCTGAGACTCCGGAAAATTCTCAGCGGACGATCTGCGCCCGCCGCTCCGGCGGCACCAGATTCATCAGCCCCGGTTCGAGCACCTGGATTTTCGCCGCCGCGACCTGCTCGCGGATCCAGGCACGCACGTCGCCGCCGCCGCGCTCGATTTCGAGCAGGCGCGGATACATGGCCAGGACGTGGCGCATCGTCGTCGTGTCGTTCTTGGCCTCGGCGGCGCGCTCGTAGTCGAGGGTCTCGATCAGGTGCCAGCCGTAGACCGTCAGCCACGGCCCGGTGATGCCGGAGCCGGGCGGAGTGATGAAAGAAATCCGGTCGAAGGGCTGGACCGCGCGCTCGCGGCCGAAGGTGTACTTGCCTTCGGGATCCTCGGCCTCGCCGTCGTCGGAGAATTGCTTCACCACGTCGGCGAAGGGCGTGCCGGCGTCCAGCGCCGCGCGCGCCGCCTCGGCCTTGAGGCGCAGGGGCTCGAGTTCCGCCGCGAACAGGCCCTGCATCACCTTGAGCGGCAGCAGCGCCGCGATCGCGTCCATCAGCAGCAGGTCGTCCGCGCCGGGGCGGAAACTGCGGTAATAGGCGACGAGTTCGTTGAGTTCGAAGGCGCCGATCGGCACGCCGTTCACGGTGAAGAGCGGGCGGTCGCTCGTGAAGGGCGGCGCGCCGGCGTCCAGCGGGCGCGGACCGCTGCCCGCATCCGCGGCCGGCGCCGGGCCGGGCTGCGGCAATTCCTGCGGCGGCGTGCGCGGGGGGGGGCCGGGGTTGGCGGCAGGGGGTGCGGCCTGCTGGCCGGCGGCCGGCGGCGGCACGAGCGGCGTGAGGCGCTTGAGATCCGCGTCGCGGGATTGGTCCGCGAGCAGCGGGGCGCAAGTGAGAAGTGCGGCGAGGAGCATGCGGGCGGGGATCAGCGGCGGTCGCGGAAGAATTCGTCGAGCGGGCCGCGGAAATTCTCGAGGTCGGAGGACACGGGTTCGGCTTCGACTTCGACCACCACGGCGGACTCGGCGCGCGGCGGCGCCGGCTCGGAGACCGGCGCAGCCTGGACGTCGGCTGCAGCATAGCTGCCGAAGCCGAAGGATCGGCGCCAGACCTCGGCGCGCGAGTAGATCGGCGGGCCAAGCGCGAGGATGGTGCGCAGCAGATCTCCGCCGGCGGCGCTCACGAGATAGAGGCCGAGGAGCAGGGGCACCAGCCAGGATTCGAGGAACCAGCCGAGGACGCCGAGCAGAATCAGGAGCAGCCAGGTCGGCGCGATGGCGGCGCGCGTGGCGTCCACCAGCGGACTGCGGCGGCCCAGCCAGGCGCGCAGGATGCGGCCGCCGTCAAGCGGATACAGCGGCAGCAGGTTGCCGAGGCCGAAGACGAGGTTGAGCAGGATGCCGGGCGTCCACCAGCCGGGCGGCAGAAGCGCCAGAATGCCCGCCAGCAGCAGATTGACCGCAGGACCGGCCGCCGCCACCGGGGCCTCGAGCCCGGGCCGTTGGCCCAGGCCTTCGATGCGCGCCATGCCGACCAGCGGCCAGATGGTGACGTCCACCACGCGCAGGCCGAGGCGCTGCGCCACCAAGGCGTGGCCGAACTCGTGCAGCAGCAGACCGGCGATGAGATGGCCAACCAGCAGGAGCGTGGGCGAGAGGTCCGACGCGCCGGAGCCGGCGACGATCAGCACCGGCGCGGCGAAGAGCAGCAGCGCGGCCGGCACGACGCGGATGGGAATGCCGAACAGCCGGCCGAGCGGCAGAGGTCGGAACAGGGCGGCCAACATGGATCGGAGCGGCGCGGCGCCCGCGGGGTACGGTGCCGGCTGAGGCCGCCCCTTATCATAGAAGGATGCGATTGCTCCTCGCGCTGCTGCTGACCGCCGGCTACTTGAGCCCGGCGGCCGGCGCCCAGATCTACGCCTTGCACTTTAAGGACGAGAAGGCGGCCAAGAACTATGCCAAGCAGCTCTACGACCTGGAAGGGAAGCAGGTGATGCTGGTGATGATCAAGAGCGGCGTGACGCAGAAGGCCGACGGCACCGGCTTCACCTGGCAGGAGAATTCGCGCCTCGAATTTTTCGTGCAGGACCAGGAAGACCCGTTGAAGGTTTCGTACAAGATCGTCGGCGACGCCTTGGAGGCGGCCGACAAATCCCTCGTGATCGGCGTGCAGAGCGACCGCGTCGAGGGGCTGCAGGGCTTCATGCCGCGCGAGAGTTTCGCCACTCTGGCGAAAGAATACGAGCGGCGGATGCGCGAGTTGGAGGAGCTGACCAAGCGGCAGGCGGCGGAGCAGAAGGGCAGCCCGGCCTGGTTCGCGCTCGGGCGCATTCGCGTGCAGGGGTTGGAGCAATTGCACATCTGGCTGGGAGAAACCGGCTACGGCCGCGCCGCCAACAAGCTGGAGCGGGATCTGCTGCGCGAGCGCAAGGCGCTCGACGAGGGCGCCAAGGAGCGCATCAATCGCGCGCTCGGTTCCGTGAAGGAGTCGCCGCTCTCGCCGAAGTTCAAGGAGGTGTCGGCCAAGGTGGCGCCGGGCGTGAAGTTCGAGGCGCAGGAAAGCCAGCACCTGCGCATCATCTATCACGACAAGGTGGACGCCGGCCGCGTGACGGCGCTGCTGGAGTTGGGCGAGCGCGCCATCGAGTTGTTCAAGAACGAGTTCGTGGATCCCTACGTCGGCGAGGACTTCAAGGACCACATTCCCGACGGCTTGTTCGAGGAGTTCTACTTCGGCCGCGACGACGCCATCCAATACGAGCGCATGCTGGTCGAGTACTACGGCCAGGGCTGGGGCAGCGGCAAGGAGAAGGAGGACCGGCTCAAGGCGCAGGGCTCGCGGCGCTTCTACGAGAAGGTGGCGCTGGCGTACTGGAAGATCGGCGACGGGGAAGATCTGGAGGGCATCGTGCTGCACGAACTCGGCCACACGCTGGCCACGCTGCACTACGAGATCGGCAACGGGCAGGACTGGCTGGGCGAGGGCAGCGGCTACTACCTCTCATTCGCGCTGCTGTCACGCAACAACGTCAACTGCTTCGCCTTCGAGCCGGAGAAGGGTCCCGGCGAGGGCACCGTGGCGAAAGGCGGCAGCGGCGGCAAGCCGAAAGCGCCGGCCAAGAAGACCGCCGCCGTGATGCAAGGCGCGCGCGAAGTGATGGCGGAGATGGCGCTCATGGCCGGCCCGCCGATGGATCAGCTGGCCAAGAAGGAATTGTGGGATTTCGCCAACGAGGACATGGCCAAGTCCTGGGCCTGGTACGACTGGATTTCGCGCCGCTGCGGCAAGCAGGGGCAGGTGTGGCTGCGGCGCTCGTCGAAGATCGCCAACGTCAGCCGCGACGTCTTCCTGCTCGAGTTGCGCAAGATGACCGCCGAAGTCTTCGCGCTGCCGCCGGACAAAGATCCGGTGCAGGCGCTGGAAGAGCGCTGGAAGGAATACCTCACCCGCGAGTACGACGTCGCGGGTTAGGCTGAGCCCTAGAAGGCGCCGAAGAGCATGCCGGCGAAGCTGCTGATCGGCTGCGACTCGCGCGCGTCCTCGAGTTGCGCGTTGAGCGAGCGGATGGCTTCCAGGAAGCCGTCGTAGGCCTCGTCCTTGGCCATCAACTGGCCCAGGCTGCCTTCGCCATCCTTGAGACGCCGCGCCACCTCGGCAAGATCGTCCATGAAGGCGCTCGCGTCGAGGGCCAGCTGCTCGTCGTAGAGCAGGCGCCCGAGCAGGCCCTGGCCCTGGGAGGCGTTGTCGGTGAACTCGCGCAGGCGCTCGCTGGTGATCTCCAGATTTTCGAGCAGGCGCGCGGCGTCGTCCTTGAGCTGCGGATCGTTGAGCAGCGCGCCGATCAGGCCCTCGCCTTCGCGCGCCGAGCGCGCGACTTCGCGGATGTCGGCCATGGAGGCGCCAGCGTCGTCGATCAGCTTGAGCATGCGCTCGCGCGTCGGCTCGTCGGCGATGAGCGCGCCGAGCGCGCCCTTGCCGGCCCGCAGGTCGTCGGCGATGCCGCGCAGGTCGCTGAGGGTGCGGTCGAGATCTTCCCGCATGCTGGCGTCGTTGACCAGCGCGCCCAGCAGGCCGGTGCCGGCGGCGATGTCATCCAGGCTCTTGCGCAGGCTGGAGAGCGACGCCCGCAAGTCTTCGCGATTCTCCTCGACCAGCGCCCGCACCACTTCCATCACGCCCGGCTCGGCCGTGCCGGTCAGTTCCACTGCCGCGTCCACCGGCCGCGCGCCGGGCGGCCCCGGATCGATCTCGACGACGCGCCCGCCCAGCGCGCTGTACTCGACGATGCTCATCGAGTAGCCCTCGCGCAGTTGCGGCGGCTCGGCGAACTCCATCGTCACGCCGATGCGCGCGTGCTCGGGCCGCTGGTAATCGAGAATCACGTCCCGCACCGTGCCGGTCGGCCGCCCTGCCACGTGCACGGCGTCGCCTTCCTTGAGGCCGCGCGCGTCCGGGAACCATGCCATCAGGCTGGTCTTCGGATTGAGCGAGAAGCCCGTCAGCACGATCGTGTAGTAGAGCAGCAGGGCCAGCGTTCCGAAGAACACGAGGCCCAGGATGAAGTCGCGGCGGGTGGTGGATTCCATGGTGATCCCGGCGTCAGGCGCCGAGGAACTCCTTGACGCGGGGATGCCCGGAGGCGAGAACCTCGGCGGGCTTGCCGGAGACGAGAATGCGGCCCTTCTCGAACAGGGCCAGCTGATCGCCGATGACGAGCGCGCAGTTGAGGCTGTGCGTGACGGCGATCGAGGTGGTGCCGAGCTCGAGTTGGAGGCGGCGAATCATCGCCGAGATGTTGGCCGACATTTCGGGATCGAGTCCGGCCTCGGGCTCGTCGTAGAGAATGACCTTCGGCTCGGTGACGAGGGCGCGCGCCAAGCCGACGCGCTTTTGCATGCCGCCGGACAATTGCTCCGGCATCTTTTTCTCCTGGTCGGCCAGCAGCACCAGTTCGAGCACCTTGGTCACGCGCGCGCGGATGTCCGCCTCCGTCATGTCGCGCGACTCGCGCAAGGGCAGCGCGACGTTGTCATAGACGTTCAGCCAGTTGATCAAGGCCGAGTGCTGGAACAAGTAGCCCATGTCGTGGCGCAATTTCGCCAGTTCCTTGCGCCGCAGGCGCGGCACCTGCTGGCCCATGACTTCGACCGTGCCCGAATCGGGCCGCAGCAGGCCGATGATGTGCTTGAGGATCACGCTCTTGCCGGATCCGGACGGCCCCATCAGCACCAGGGACTTGCCGGCCGGAACCTCCAGCGACAGCCCTTCCAGCACCTTCTGGGCGCCGAAGCTCTTGCAGACCTCGTGCAGCTTGATCATGGCTTCAACTGGCGAAGATCAGCTTGCCGAGGAAGAAGTTGAGCACGATGATCAGGATGATCGAGTTGCGCACGGCGGCGCGCGTGGCGTCGCCCACGCCGCGCGCCCCATGCCGGGCCTGCAGGCCGCTGGCGCAGCCGACCACCGCGATCGTGAAGCCGAAGACCGCCGATTTGATGAGCGCCGCGTAGAGGGATTTCGGCACCGGCAGCCACCACACCCAGCGATCCTTCAGCGAATCCAAGGCGTTGATCATGTAGCCGGAAAAATCCACGCCCAACTGCACGTCCGCCAGCATGCCGCCGCCCAGGATGCCGACTGCCGCCGCCAGGAGCGTCAGCAGCGGCGCCATGATCGTCAGCGCCAGGACGCGCGGCAGGATCAGATAGGAAGTCAGATCGATCGACATCACCTCCAGGGCGGTGACTTCCTCCTGGACGCGCATCGTGCCGATCTCGGCCGCCATCGCGCTGGCCACGCTGGCCGCCAGCACCACCGCGGTCATCATCGGCGCCATTTCGCGCACCATGGCGATCGCGACGGCGAAGCCGATGGCCTGCTGCTGACCATATTGCGCCAGCTCGTAGCCGAGCTGCAGCGCCAGGATCATGCCGATGAAAAAATTCACCAGCAGCACCACGTGCAAGGTTTTCACGCCGGACAGGTGCATCTGATCCATCACGGCGCGGCGCCGGCGCCCGAGGTGGCCAAGCCGCCCGAGCGTGCGCAGGCCCACGGTCACGGTGAAACCCGCGGCCTGGATCGTGGGCGCCAAGATGCGCGCCCCGGTGCGCTCGATGAAGTTCAAGGTTGAGAAACTGCGGCGGTGCCGGCGTCCGGCGGAAGGGGGGAGAGATCCGGCCAGCCGGGACCGGGGAAGGCCGGCGCCTCCCAGTTCCTGCCGTCCGCGCCCGAGCGCCAGCGCAGCAGGCCGAACAGCAGGGAAGTATGCGTGGTGCCGTCCGGCTCAGTCCAGCGGCCGCCGAGGCCGGACCAGGAGCTGCGGCGGTGCCCGGAGCCTTCGGTCGAGCGGTAGATGCCCAGCCAGGCCCGGCGCTCGCGGCTCAGGGGCGCGGGCGCCGGCTGCTCGCGGACCGCCCAGACTTCGTAGAGGAAGCCGAAGTTGCGCGACATCACCTCCGGATCGAGCACCTCGGGAATGCCGGGATCGAGGATGCGCAGGCGCATCGAACCGTCGCGCTCGCGCACCTTGGAGCCGAGCGGCCAGAGCCGGGTCGTGCTGGATCCTTCGCCGGACGGCCACTTGCTCACCGAGTGATACCAGAGCGGCAGCGCGTACCAGGCGTTGCGCACGCCGTCGTCGATCAACTGGTCGCGCCGCCACCAGAAAAAAGGCCACAGCACGCTGGCGTACTCGGTGTGGTCGTTCTCGTAGTGGATCCAGAAGGGCGCGACGCGCTGCAGGTCGCCGAGCAGCTCGCCGCCTTCCTGGAATTTGATCAGCGGCCAGACGGACCACATTTTGTAGCCCTTGCTCGGCTGGCTCGACCAGCGGATGAAGGGCCACAGCACCGTCTTGGCGTCGAAGTCGCCCTGCTCTTGATGCCCGCCGACCAACACCACGAGCCAGCCGTGGCGCGGGTTTTCCTGATCGAGACGGTCGTGATTGAAGTGGATCAACGGCCACAGCACGTAGTTGTTCTGGTACTTGCCGGGGACGGAAGACGTGCCGTAAATCGGGAAGACGCGCCAGCCCTCCTCGGTGCCGGTTTGCCAGCCGAAGAACGGCCAGAGCACGTGGTTGCTCGTGCGTCCCTGCTTCTCGTTGCGGATCCACAAAGGCCACAGGACGAAGTCGAACTCGTCGTAACTGAGCCAGTCCTCGCCGTGGCCGCCGAAAGGGAAGATCCAGAAGTAATTTTCCCCGTCGTCGCTGGTGCCGCCGCCGACCAGCCAGAACAGCAGCGCCCAATCGTCGTCCTCGACCCCGTCCGCGCGGTCCTCGGTGCGGTACCAACCGAAGGGGAAGATGCGGAACATCGTCACCGGCCGCGACGGATCGTGAAAGGTGCGGCCAAAGCCGAACAGGAAATCCGACTCGACGCGGCCGTCGGCGTGTTGGCGGCGCCACACGAGCGGGCTGACTGCGCCGGTGCGGGTCACCGGAGTCTGCTCCGTGCGCACCATCCCGCCGAGCAACTCCGCCTGCTGCCAGCCGGGCAGGGTGTGGCGGGCGAAGATCGGCGCGAGATTCAGTTCGGAATTCGGCGCCGCACAGCCCGACCCCAACAGCAGGCATGCGCAGACGAACCGGGCCGCCGGCGACATGCAGGGGATTGTAGGCTCGGAGCACCGCCGATGCCTCGCGCCACCCGGGTCGGATTGCCGTCCTTGCTCCTTGCGCTGAGCGCTGCACTCACGCCCGGCTGCGGCCTGTTTCAGTCGGAGCCGGAGCTGCCCACCATCGAGGAAGTGAAGGAGGCGCGCGCGCGGCAGGCCGGCCAATGGGATCGCCTGGAGCGCTGCATCGCCTGGCTCGAGCAGGACCCCGACGCCGGTTGGCAGCGCATCGAGGATTTGCGCGCGCGCTTTCCCGAAGACGCGCGCCTGGCGCTCCTGATCCAGGATCTGCAGATCGAAGCGAACGGCATCGAGAGCGTGCGCGTGATGGCTTCGCGCCGCTGGGCGGAAGCGCCGACCGCCCTGAACGCGCTGCTGGCCGCCATGGTCAGCACCGACCGCGATCTGCAGGCTGAGCTGATTCATCAGGCGCTGGAATTGGATCCCGGCTTGGAGCAGGCGGCGCTGGCGCAGATCGCGCTCGAGGCCCGCGCCGGCCAGTCGGAGGTGCTGGAGCGGCTCATCCGCCTGCTGGACCGTTATCCCGGCCTCGCCGAGGGCTGGCGGCTGCTCGGCATGCTGGCGCCGCTCTACGCGCGGCCGGATCTGGCGCTGCGGGCGGAAGAAACCGAGCCCTGGTCCCGCACCGAGCCGGCGCGGCGCTCGCAACTGAGCCTGGCCGAGGCGCAGCTCGCCAATGGCGCGCCCGAACTCGCGATTGCGCAACTGCAGGCGCTGCCCGCCGAGGACGCCGAGGCGATCGTCATCCGCGCCGCCGCGCACGCCGCCGCCGGCCGCGCGGCCGAAGCGCGCACCCTGCTCTCCGGACTTGTCAAACGAGACCCGCAGAACGCGGTCGTCCACTTCAATCTCGGCCTGCTCTACCGGGACTACTTGCCGAATCCGGCGCTGTCGGCCCATCACCTGCGCCGCTACCTCGAGACGGCCGATCTGCCCGGCGAGCAGAATCTGTTCCGGCGCATCCAGGCGGAGTTCTGGCTCGCCGAGTACGAGCGCGCCGACGCCGTCCCCGCGGCCGAGGCCCCGCTGCCGTGAAGGCTCTGGTGCAGCGCGTCAGCGCAGCCCGCGTCGTTGCCGAAGGCGGCGTGTGCGGCGAGATCGGCGCCGGCGCGCTCGTGTACCTCGGTTGTGAGACGGGCGACGACGAGGCGCGGGCGCGGCGCCTGGCCGCTCGCGTGGCCAAGCTGCGCTTTTTCCCGGACGCGGCCGGCAAGACCAATCTGGCGCTCGCCGAGGTGGGGGGCGCGGTGCTGCTCGTCTCGCAGTTCACGCTCGCCGCCGACACCGCAGCGGGGAACCGGCCGTCCTTCACGCCGGCCCTCGCGCCCGTGCCGGCGCGCGCGCTGATCGAACTCTTCGTCCGCTGCCTGGAGGAAGCCGGTCTGCCCGTGCAGACCGGCCGCTTCGGCGCCGAGATGGCGGTGAGCAGCGTGAACGAGGGGCCGGCCACCTATCTGCTGGAAGAGCCGCGCCGCACTTGACGGATCGCCGCAAGTGCCGATACTGACGGCACCTAGGAACGCCGGCCCTTCAACCCCCCCGACGCCGAGCATGCCGCAGGATCCCGCCCAGACCGTCACCAAACGCGAACTCGTTCAGCGCATCGCGGACCGCAGCGGCCAGACCAAAGTGCTGGTTCGGGACGTGGTGCAGCAGTTCCTGGACGAGGTGGCGACGGAATTGGTGCGCGGCAACCGCCTGGAGTTCCGCAAGTTCGGCGTCTTCGAGGTGCGCAAGCGGCCCAGCCGCCTGGCGCAGAATCCGAAGACCATGCAGAAGGTTCCGGTGGCCTCGAAGCGGGTCGTGAAGTTCAAGGTCGGCAACGTGTTGCGGCAGATGGTTGAGGAAGAGCGGTTGGATCTGCTCGGCGACGACGAGTAGTTTCTGGGTTGTGGTTCTGGCGGCGCCGGGTCCGGGGCTCGGCTCGCGCCGGCGGCATTCGCGCGCAGTGCGGAGGGCCGGTGCGGCGCGGCGCGCGCGCGTCGGACGGAGCGGCGGCGCG
>CAYVPL010000072.1:0-10945 GCA_964453755.1 uncultured Planctomycetales bacterium | reverse complement strand
GCCGGCGGCGCCGAGCGCGCCGCGCGCGGCCAGTTCCTTGGCGGCGCGAATGGCGCGGATCGCGCTTCCATCCCCCCCCTTGTCCAGCGCGCGCAGATAAGCGTCGGCGGCGAGGTCGAAGAGTTCCTGGTTGACGTAGATGTCGCCGAGCACGTTCAGGTGCTCCGCTCCGGCTTTGCCGAGGCGGTCCACCAACTCGAAATTCTGCGCCGCCAGCAACGGCTGGCCCTGGCCGACGAAGGCATTCGCCTGCAGCAGCCAGAGCGAGGCGTTGTCCGGCCGCGCCTCGATCAGGCTGCCGATCAGCGCGGCGGCGTCGGCGAAGCGGCGCTGCTTGAAGAAACTTTCGGCCAATCCGAGTTTCCAGTCCTGCGCGACGGGGTCGAGCAGGTTGGCCATGCGGAATGCGGACTCGGCGGCCAGAGGATTGCCGAGGGTGGAGTAGGCGTAGCCGAGCAGTCCGTAGGAGTTGGCGTCGGCGCCGCCGAGTTCGATGACGCGCGTCAGCGCGGGCAGCGCCTTCTGATACTCGCCCTGGCGCGCGTGGGCGAGGCCGAGCTGGCGCCACGCGCGCCGGAACTTCGGGAATTTGTCCACGGCCGCCTGATAGGCCGCGGCTGCCTCCGCGAACTGATCCTGCTGGAAGTGGATGCCGGCGCGCAGGTAGTCGAACTGCGCGGAGGAGGCGGGCGTGCGGTATTGATCGAGCGCGCGCGCGGCATCGGCCAGTTGGTCCGCGGCCATCAGGCCGAGCACTTCCTGGATCTGCTTGCGCTCGGACTCGGTGGCGGGCGGCTCGATCTCGGTTTCGGCGAGATAGCTTTCGACCAGCCGCTGGCGGAAGAGCGGATCCTGCCAGAGCGCGAGTTCGGCGCCGCTCTGCTGAGGCGCGGCGAGGAAGATCAGAAGGGCGGAGGACAGCATGGTCAGCCTGATTTGGGGAAAGTGATCGGCACGCGCGTGCGGAAGGGAACGACTTTGCCGTTCCGTTTGACGGGCTCGAAGCGCCACTGCTTGACGGCGGCGAGGGCGGCGGCTTCGAAGATGGGATCGGTCGAGCTCTGCACGACCGGGTTCTGCACGCGGCCTTGCTCGTCAATGATGAAGAGCAGGACGACGCGGCCCGGCGCCTTCTGCCGCATCTTGGCGTCGAGCACCGGGCTGGGTTGATAGACGGCGCGCGGCTTCTGGTCGAGGTCGTTGAGGGAGACCAGATCCTCCAGATCTTCCTCGGCGTTCTGCATGATGGAGTCGAGGCGGACGGCCAGATCCGTGCCCATGAGCCCGCTGCCGGATCCGGGATTGAGCGCCAGCTCGAGTTGCGCCAAGTCCAGAGGCTGCGACTCTTCCTGCAGTTGCGGCGGCTTTTCCTCCGGCTCGGCCTCGGGCTCCGGCTCTTCCTCCTCCAGCGGCGGCGGCGGCGGCGGCAGGCTGGCCGCGTCCACGGGCAGCAGCAGCAGATCCGCGGCCGGCGGCGAGGTGATGGCCTGGATCAGCGGCAGGATGACGAAGAAAGCGAAGGTGAGCGCGACCGCGCCGGCTGCGACCTGGAGGTGATGCAGCAGTTGCCGGAAAAAGCCGGGGGCGCGGCGCGGAGTCATGGCGCGGGCTTCAACTTTGCGCGCGGCTGGTGGCGACGCTGACCTTCACCGCTCCGGCCAGCTTGGCTTCGTCAATGATGCGGACGAGTAGACCGGCCGGCGCGGCCGCGTCGGCCTGGATGATCACGGGAATCTCCTCCTGCTGCAGCATGCGGCGCACCAGCGGCTGGATGCCGCCGATGCCGATCTCCCGGCCGCCGAACACCACCTCGCCCTTGCTGGTGAGGGCGATCAGGATGCTGGTCTTCTCCAACTGGACCGAGGAGGCTGCCTGGGGTTTGTCCACCTCGACGCCGCTCTCCTCCACGAAGACGGTGGTGACGATGAAGAAGATCAGAAGAATGAAGACGCAGTCGATCAGCGGGGAAATGTCAATTCCCGCTTCGCTGCTCTCCTCACCGTGGCTTTGGCTGAATCGTCCCATGGATTGGATTCTCTACTTGGCGGTTGTGTGCGCAGGTGTCAAACGCTGCAGCAACGCGCGCGCGACGCGCAACTGCGCGGCGCGGCGCGCGACGTTGCGGTCTTGGCGGCGCAGCTCGCGGTAGCGAGTCTGCGTGCAAGCCGTCTCCAGGTGTGCGAGGAAGGCTTTGTAGCGCTCGAGCTTGCGCACGAGCTGGTATTGGAAGAAGAGGCCCGGCAGCGCGATGACCAGGCCGGTTTCGGTGGTGATCAGCGCCACCGAGATGCCTTCGGTGACGAGACTCATGGTCTGCTCGCCGCCGGAGCCGCTGGCCAGCGCGCCGAAAGTGGCGAGCATGCCGGTCACCGTGCCGAGCAAGCCCACCAGCGGAGCCGCGTTGACGCAGATGCGCATGACGCGCAGGTCGCGCTCGAAGGGCGCCGTTTCGGTGGCGCGCAGTTGCTCGAAGTAGAGCGCGGTGTCGCGCAGGGATCCGCCGCCGGTGACGAAGTCCAGCAGGTCGCCGATCGGCCCGCGCCGCAACTGCGGATGCTGAATCCAGGGCCGCCACGTGTCTTCGGGAACCGCCTCGAAGCCCTTCTCGCGCAGGCGCAGCCAGACGTGGGTGCCGACGCCGAAGGCAACCATCGCCACCGCGGCGATCGGCACCATGGCCCAGCCGCCCGCGGCCCAGATGACCGTCGCTTGCTGCCAGAGCGCCTCGAGTTGGCCGAGCGCGCCGTCACGCATGCGCCTTCACCCGCTCCTCCGGCAGTTCTTCGCCCAGCATCGGGTCCAGCAGATCGCGCAGGATCTCGCGCACCTGGGCCTTGACCAGCGCCGGATCCGCCGCGACTTCGCCGGCGCGCGTCTGCGGCGCCTTGCTGACTTGATTCACCAGCGCCACGGCGGCGCTCTCCATCTGACCGATCACGCCGCTGGCTTTGCGGGACAGGAAGGCGTGCAGCAACAGGGCGGGAATGGCGACGATCAGACCGAATTCCGTGGTGATCAGAGCCTCGGAAATGCCGCCGGACAGGCTCTTGGCGTCGCCGGAGCCGTAGACGGTGATCATGTCGAAGGTGTTGATCATGCCGGTGACCGTGCCAAGCAGGCCGAGCAGCGGCGCGGAGGCGGCGCAGATCGCGATGAAGGGCAGCAGCCTCTGCAGGCGCAGCTTGGTGGTGAGCACCGTCTCGTACATCAATTCCTCGATCAGCTCGCGCGGTTCGGCGAGATGCGCCACGCCGGCGGCGAGCATGCGCCCGACCGGTCCGCGCATGGCGCCGGCCAGTTGCATGGCCTGCGCCTGATCGCGCCGTCCCACCGCATCCATCAGCGCCGCGATCGAGCGCTTCGACGGCGTCGGCACGAAGGCCAACGTCAGCCACTTGTAGATGGCCACCAACAGCGCCAGGCCGGCCATCACCAGAATGGGCACCATCACCGGACCGCCGCTGAGCACGTGTTCCCACACCGTCTCTTGCGTCGCTTCGATCTTGTGCGCGGTGCCCAGCGTCGGGTCGAGCACGAAGGAGCCGCCGCCGCTGGCGACGAATTGCTCCGCAGCCGCGGCGTCGAGCGGATCGGGGAATGGGATCGTCGCGGTCTCCAGCGAGCCGATGCGCTGCTCTGCGGTGCCGACGACGCGGCCGTCCATCGAGCGGAAGATCGCGGCCGGCCCGACCAGAGCGAAGATGCCTTCCTGCACCCGCCCGTCCGGCCCGACCGCGGTGCCGGCGAAGCGCGTGCCGCCCACCGCGTCGTGCAGGCGCTCGAGCGACAGGGCGAGCATTTCCGCCTGCGCTTGGAAGACTTCCTGCGCCGAAAGGTTGCCGTTCTCCGCCGCCAGCTTGGCGGCTTCGAGCGGCTCGCGGTAGCGCGGCAGCTCGACGACGTGCAGGCGCGCCTCGAATTCGCGCAGGTACTCGCTCAGTAGGTTGGAGAGGTAGGACGCAGCGTCCTGGCGCGATTTGATCTCGCCGCGCAGGTTGCTGAGGTCGAGCGTGCGGCCCTCCAGCAGGCGCGTGGTCTGCTGATACTCGGCGCGGGCCCGGGACAGCTCGTCCTCGAGCTCGCTCAAGCGGCGGCTGAGCGGAATCTGCTCCGCGGCCTGCCGCTCGCGCAGCGCCGCCAGTTCGGCGAGGCTGTCGGCGAGCTGCTGCTTCATCGCGGCCGCGGCGGCGTCGAAAGTGCCGGCGGCCGGCTGCTGCTCCTGGGCGCGCGCCACGTTCGGCGCCGCGAGCAAAAATGTCAGAGCAAGAAGGCGGAAGAGTTTCATGGGCGGGATTCCTATTCGATGCGGAGCGGCAGGCGGACGAAGGCGGCGGTCGCTTCGTTCTTGAGGATGGCCAGAGCGCGGACGATGGCGGCGGCGGCCTCGTCGGCCGGCTGCCAAGTCCAGCCTTCGGCGGAGCCGGAGCCGACGCCGGCGTAACGGCCGTCGGCGCTGGCGTAATAGGCGCGGCCGATGCCGAGATAGAACACCGTGACCTCGGCGCGCGTGCCGTCGCCGAGCTCGCGCACCTCGCTGGTGACGGCGATCTCGCGCTGGAACTTGTTCACCGCGTTGAGGATGCCCACCACGTTCTGGTAGCGGCGCGCCAGCGGGACTGTCGTGCCGGCCGCATCCGCCGGCAGAGCCTGGCTGAGCGGCCGCACGCGCTCGCGGATCGGCTCGGGCAGCTGCGGCAGCAACTCGCGCGTCCGGCTCTCCAGTGCCGCGACCGCGCCGTCGAGCGCCGAAGCGGCGTCCGCCAGCCGCTGGTTCTCCGCGTCGAGCTCGGCGCGCTTCCGCTCCGCCTCGGCGATGCTGGCCTCGGCTTCGCGGATGCGCGCGCGCAACGCGTCGATTTCGCGCTGCACCATGCCGATGCGGTCGTTCAACACCTGACGGCCCAGCTCCCAGTCGCGCTGTTCGGCGGAGATGATGCGCCGGGTTTCGACCCATTGCTCGATCTCGGCGCGGGCGAGCCCGATCCGGTCCGGCTCCTGCGACGCGGGGATGATGGCGGCCGCGAAGAGCGCGGCGGCGTGGATGAGAATGACGGGCATGTTCGGTTCTCCGTGATGTGCGTTATGCGTGCGGTCAGAAGGCGACCTCGGCGGCGAGGCTGATCGAGTATTCGATGCCGCGCGTGAAGGAAGTCTTGTCCACGTCCGCTCCGATGTATTCCGAGCGGTAGACGGTCTGGATGAGAGGATTGGTCAAGTTCTTCGCCTGCAACTGCAGCACGAAGTGCTTGCCGAGCCGCTGCGACATGCTGACGTTGAGCGTGTCGAAGTCCTCGGCGTAGACGTTCGGCACGTAATTGCCGTTCGCCTGGCCGGCCCCGGTGATCAGCGTGTCGCCCTGGACCGTGTAGAAAATGCCGAACTGGGTTCCGGTGGCGTCGAAGTCATAGACCAGGAAGACGTTGTAGAGGAATTCCGGCGCGTTGACCATGTCGCGGCTGGTCATCGGCGCCTGGATGTTCGGCAGGTCGAAGCCCGCGATCTCGTCGTCGGGCAGCTGCACCTGCGAGTCGATGAAAGTGGCGTTCGCGCCGATGGACAAGCCCTTGACGGCGGACCAGTAGGCGCCCAGATCCTGGCGCAGTTCCAGTTCGTAACCTGACAACTGCCCCTCCGGATAGTTGACGGGCGTGGTGTAGGTGAAGCCGACCACGCGCTGCACGTACTCGATGGGATCGTCGATGTTCTTCTGGAACCAGGACGCCGAAATCAGCCCGCCGGGCGTCGGCGCGTAGTCCACGCGCAGGTCGTAGTTCTCCAGCGCGCTCATGCCCAGGTCGGGATTGCCGATGAAGATCGGCGCGCCGAGATACTCCTGCTGGATGATCGGCGTCAGTTCCTTGAAGGTCTGGCGCGCCACCGTCTGGCTGTAGGAGCCGCGCAGCGTCACTTTCTCGAAGGGCTCCGCGATCAGGCCCAGCGAGGGCAGCACGTCGTTCTGGGCGAAGTCCACGTCCGCATCGCCGGGGTTCAACGTGACCGGCGAATTGGAGCCCGGCGGGAACCAGAGCGCGTCTTCTTCCGGATCGTTGACGATGCCGATGTCGGTGGACTCCCAGCGCGCGCCGCCGACCAGGCTCAGTTGACGCGACAGCGGCAGGTCCACCATCGTGTACCAGGCGGCGATGTCCTGCTCACCTTCGTAGTCCACGTCGGTCAGCGATTCCGTGATCGGGTGGTCCTCGTCGGGAAAGTTCTCGCTCCAGTACTCGTCCCAACCGCCTTCGAAGCTGGATCCGGAGTCGCCGAAGTTGCTGTAGGTGTCCTGGTCGAACATCCGGTCCACCTTGTCCTCGAAGATGCCGGTCTTGAGATAGCCCTCGCCGCCGTTCCACTGCTCGAAGGGGAACTTCAGATTGACGGCGTACTGATCGCTCTCTTCCTCGATGACCTTCCAGATGCGCTGCAAGTTGCCGAGGTTGAAGTTGGCGCCCGGCTTGTAGGGAAACCACTCGGAGGGTGAGGTGAACGGATCGATGAAGGGCGGAACGCCGGGGTTGTAGGACGGCCCGAGCCAGAGCGAGGCGAATTGGCGCTTGTCCGGCTGGTCCAAATCGGCGGAGCTGCGCGCAATGTTCCAATCCAGCTCGGGGCGCAGGAATTTGAAGGCATCGCCGATCGCGATGCCCTCGAGAGGCAGGGCATGCTGGCCGTCGAGCTGCAGAGAGGCGGTGCTGCGCTCGGTGTACTCGAGGGTTTCCAGCCGCAGATAGGGCGCGGAGTTGCGGTTGTCCTTCTCGTTGCCCTCGGCCAGAGGATCGTTCGGATCGTAGCCGGGAAAGAAATACTCCTTGCCGCGCGTGTCCTCAGCCAGAGTGGCGGTGTCTTCGGCGGTGCGCGAATAAAGATAGGTCAGGCCGATCGCATGATCCTCGGTTTCGAGGCCGAAAGTGGCCAGGCCGCCGAGCTGCACCGACTGCGATCCCTGCGTCACGTCGAATAGCGCGGTCTTGAAGTCGCCGTCGCTCGGGGTGCCCTGGTTGGTTTCCGGCACCATGCCCTCGCCCGGCACGTCCACCCAGTAGGAGTTGTCCTCGCCGTTGTCATAGTAGGAGCTGTCTTTCTCGTGGAAGACGCTGGCGAAGCCGCCGATCTTGACGCCGCTTCCCAGATCCCGGCTGCCGCCGCCGGACAACGACCATTTGGAATCGTTGGGCGTGTCGCCCAGCGACACGCCGACCGCGCCGTCCCAGCTCTCGCCCAGGTGCCAGTCCTGCTTCTCGCGGCCGGTGTTCTTGCCCAGGCCGTTCACGCCGCCGCCCGCGTACGTGAGAAAGTCGCTGCCCTCCACCTGCGAGTTCTGGCTGATCTGGGTCTTCAGCTCGATGCCAGCCTCGTCGGGAATGCCCTTGAGGCGCACGTCCACCGCGCCGCCGGAGGCGTCGCCCTGCTGGTCCGGCGTGAAGGTCTTGGTGACCTGGATGCTGTCGATCACCGGCGAAGGAAACTGATCGAGTTCGACGGCGCGCTTGTCCTCGTCGGCCGTGGGCAGGCGCACGCCGTTCAGCTGAGAACTGACGTAGCGGTCAGGCAGCCCGCGGATGACCGCGGACTTGCCGTCCTTCACGCTGGCGCCGGCGACCAGGCGCAGCGCGCTGGCGGCGTCGCCGGCTCCGGCCTGGCTCATCATTTCGGAGCCGACCGAATCCATCAGCGCGGGGCTCTCGAAGCGCACGTCCAGCAGCGCTGCCTCGGTGCCCGCGTCGAGCTGCAGCAGGTCCTGCACGACGAATTCCTCCAGATCGGTGAATTCGCCGGCCAGCGCGGCATCAGCATCGGTGAGCAGGCCGGCGGCGACGATGACGTCCAGCCGCACCTGCCGCACGAAGCCCTCCTTCGAAAAAATCAGGGTGTAGCGGCCGGGCGCGACCTCGCCGATCAGGTAGTTGCCCTGGTCGCCGGTGAGCGCCTTCTGCCCGGTCTCGACCACCAGCACCTGCGCGCCCGGCAGCGGCGCCTCGAAGTCCTTGTCGGAAACCTGGCCGCGGATGGATCCCACCGGCTCCTGCGCGGCGGCGGCCGCATTCAGGAGAGCCGCCGCCACCAGGACGAAGCAGCCGATCGATCGCCCGCGGAGGCCGCGCAAGGCGAGGAAAATACGATGGCAGTGTCAGGACAATGTGAGGACTCGATTGGAAGAGCGTGAAGGATCTTCTTCTTCGAGCACTACCAAGGGTCGCCCAGGCTCGCTCGCGCCGCGCGCAGTTGCTCCCAGAGCGCGGCGTCCGGCTCCGTCCCGCCCAGCGCCATGCTGGAGCAGATCGCGGCCAAGTCCATGGCGCGCGGACGGGAATTCGGATTCACCACGGCCTCGGTCGCGGCCAGTTTGTACACCGCGAGCGCCTGCGCCGGATCGCCCATCGTCTCGAAGGCCTGGGCCAGCGGGATCAAAGTCCCGGCGCGCTCCACGTCCACGATGCGCACGCGCGCCACCTCGAAGAGGCCGAGCGCCGCTTCAGCCTGGGCGCGCGCGCGGGCGGCGTCGCCAGCCCGTTGGCGCAACGCGGCCAGCAGCGCGCGCTGCCGGATCTCGTCCTCCGGCATCCAGACCACGCTTTCGAGCAGAGACTGCGCTTCGTCAGCCAGCGTTTGCGCCTTGGCAGCGTCGCCGTTCTCCAGCGCCTGATCGGCCAGCAGGCGCAGCAGTTCGATGCGCACCAGCAGCGGCATGCTGCTCCAGGAAGCCTTGATGCCCGCCTCGGCCTGCTGGCGCCGCGTCGCGTCGCCGTAGAAGCGGCCGAAGAGATGGGCGCAATCCACGAGGGCGCTGCGCACCAGATCGAAATTCAGAGTGGCCACCGTCGCTTCGAGAGAGGCGAGGTGCGCGTCGAAGGCGGCTTCGTCGGCCCGCTGCGTCCGCGCCGCGGACAGTTCGCCGAGCTCGGAGGCGGCGACGCCGGCGACCACGGCATCGGCCTCTTCGACTTGGCCCAGCACCAGCAGAGTGCGCGCGATCTTGGCGCGGACGCGATCACCGCGCCAGCCTTGGCCCCCCTGCGCCTCGGGATCCGCCGCCACGGCGCCCGCCATTTCGAGATAGCGCGGCGCCTCCTCCGGCGCGCCATGCAGCGCCAGATAGTGGGCGTAGTCGGCGTAGCCGGAGCCGCGCCGCCAATTCTCGATCTGCTCGATGCCCGCGAGCGCGCGCTGCGGCTGCCCGAGCGTGAGGCAAGCCGTCACCACTTCTTCCTGCGCCAGCGAACGGTTCTTGACGTGCGGATTCAGCGGCATCGCCGAGGCGGCGCCAAACGCCAGATCCAGCAACTCGGACTGGTGCGCGGCCAGGGGCTGATCGGCCGCCGGCGCAGCCTGTTCAGCCGACAGCGCGGCGGAATCCAGGCAGGAGGCCAGCAACAGCGCGGCCGCCGCGGCTTGGAGTGAGGAAATCGTCAGAGAGGGGACGTTCATGGTCGGCGCGATGTTCAAGGGAATGAGGGACCTCCATGGCTGGAGGTCCCTCGTGGAATAAAACGCGGGGACTAGCGAACCGGCACGAGGACGCCGTTCATGGCGCCGGCGTGCCAGGTGAGGCCAGGCCCGAGGGTCACGGTCGTGGGACCGGCCAGGAAAGTGGCCGTCCCGCCGCTGATCGTCATCGCCGCATCATCGGCGATTGCGACGTTGTTGCGGATGACCGTCGCCTTGGTGCGCGTCGTGTTGATGACCAGTTGCGCCACGACGTTCGGTCCGAGCTTCATCTGGTAGCAGCTCGGCACGAAGGGCGTGAAGCCGAAGGCCTGCGAAGCCGTCCAGCCGTAGATCCAGTTCGGGCAGCCCGGATCGAAGGCGCCGCGGAACATGCCGGGCGTGAAGAAGCCGTCGTTCGGAGCGGCCGCCACGCTGGTGATGGCTTCGTCCTTCGGGCGCGGGTCGAGTTTGGTGACCGGCAGCATGATCTTGCCGCCGCGCGTCACGGCGGAGCCGCGCGTCACCTGCTTGATCGGCTCGTCCGCCACGGCAAAGCCGGGGATCAGGACGTTGTTGTTCGCGACGTCGAAGACGCCGCGCGCGTTGGCCTCGGTGTAGGCCGCGGCGTTCTGGTTGCGGAAGAACACGCTGTCGCGGATTTCCGCCAGCTTGCCGTCGGTCTGCGATTGGTAGAAGGCCGCCGGGTTGGCCGGAGCGTTCACCGTGGAGTAGACGTTGTAGGCGGTGGTCCAGGTGTTCGGCCACGAGAGCGTGCCGTTGAAGCCGTAGCCGTTGGCGCCGTCGCCGTCGATGTTGTCAAACTTGACGCAAGCTTCGCCGACGTCCATGAAGATGCTGTTGCGGTACTGGACGCGCGCGTTGTCGCGCCAAGCGGTGGCGTGGTCGCCGTCCACCGGCTGGCCGATCACCGTGCAGTTGTAGATCGTGGTGGTCGTCACCGGCTGCCAGTCGGAATCCTCGGCGCCGTCCGTCTCGAAGACGTTGTCGCCCACGCCGGAGCCCTGCGAGGCGTCCAGGCTGTAGCCCTGCACGATCAGGCCGAATTGGGCCTTGCCGCGCCAGCCCTGGTCCACGTCGAAGCTGTCGTCGCCGACGTTCCAGATGCTGAAGTACTTGAGGTTGACGGTGCCGCCCCAGATCTCGATGCCGTCGTCCACGTTGTTCATCACTTCGACGTGATGAATGTCCGTGTCGCGGCCGATGCCGCCCAGGGAAATGCCGTTCAGCTCGTTGTTCAGGCCGACCACTTTGCCGCCGTAGCGCACCGACAGGTAGGCGATGCTGCCACTGTCGTCGTTGTCGTCGCCGCCGCCGTAGAGCACCTTGGTGTCGCCCGGGAACGCGGCGACCAGGCCTTCCATGGCCGCGACGTTGTTGGCGTTCGGCGCCGGGGTGTTGCCGGCGGTCGCGTTCTCGGAGATGTAGCCGCCGCCCATGACGGTGAGGTTGCCCCACTCGTTCGCGGCTTCGCGCCAGACGCCGGTCTTCGGATCGCCGG
>CAYVPL010000071.1:0-10997 GCA_964453755.1 uncultured Planctomycetales bacterium | reverse complement strand
CCTCGACGGCGAGGACCTGGGCATTCCGTTCATCATCAACGCCGCCCAGACGCGCGACGACGCCAACATCCTGTCGGTGCCGTCGGTACTGGTGTCCAACAACAAGGGCGCGGTGGTGACGAGCAACGACGAGGTCCCCTACCAGACCTCGAACGCCACGCAGGGCACGGTGTCCGCGAACTTCGAGTTCACCGAGGCCGGCATCACGCTGGCCATCACGCCGAGCATCTCGGCGCAGAAGTACCTGCGCCTGCACATTCGCCTGGAGGTGTCGTCGTTCCGCGGCGACGGCGTCAGCGGCGGCCCGCCGCCGAAGACGACGCGCAAGATCGAGACTTACGTGAGCCTGCCCGACGGCGCCACCATGTGGCTGGGCGGCATCATCCGCGACGATGTGCTCGAGAACGAGAGCGGAATCCCCTACCTCTCGGACATCCCGGTGATCGGCTTCCTGTTCGGCCGCAGCATCGACCGCAACATCAAGACCACGCTCTTCTTCTTCTGCACGCCGCGCATCATCGAGGAATTCGACGAGTTGTCCGAAGTGTCGCAGCAGGGCAAGGCGCGCGCGGCCGACACCATCGGCCTGGACCGGGTGCGGATGATTGATCCGACCTTCCAGCTCGACAGCCCGGTGGACGTGATCCTCGAAGGCGACGGCGAGACGGCCGGCGGCAACGGGGCTCTGAACCTGTCCGGATTCGCCGCGCCGGCTTACCCGACCACCGGCGGCGAAGTGAAGGAAGGCGGCGCCGGCGCCCAGGAACCGCAGCAGCAGCGATGAGCCGCGGAACCGTCGTCACCGGCACTGATCTGATCTCCCTGCTGCAGCGCGAGACCGGGCTCGAGGCGCCCGAGTTGCGCAAGCTGCGCGATCAGGCCACCTCCACCGGCCAGTCCTTCGACCGCGTGCTGATCGGGCGCGGCCTCAAGGAGGACGCGGTGCTGCGCGCCTTCGCGCAGGATCTGGACCTGCCCTTCCACGAGCGTTTCGAGAACGTCGTGGTGCCGCGGCAGTTCGTGGACCACGTGCCGCTGGCCTTCGCCCGCGCCCACGACATGGTGGCGATTTCCAAGGAGGGCGAGGACCTGGTGGTGGCTTGCGCGCACCCTCTCGACCTGCATCCGCAGGACGACCTGCTGGCCATGCTGCCGTGCCGGGTCAAATTCGCGCTGGCCCCGCGCGCGGAAATCACCGAGCTGGTCAACCGCGCCTTCCGGCACCGCGCCGACGGCGTGGACGAGGCGATCGAAGATCTCGAAGGCACGGACATCGCCGGGCTGGCGGCGTCCATCGAGCAGGGCGAAGACCTGCTCGACGTCGCCAACAAGGCGCCGATCATCAAGCTGGTGAACTCGGTGCTGTTCCAGGCGCTGAAGTTGCGCGCCTCGGACGTGCACTTCCAGCCCTACCAGGACCGGATGCAGGTGCGCTTCCGCATCGACGGGATTCTCTACGACATGGAGAACGTCCCGAAGAACGCGCAGGACGCCATCACTTCGCGCATCAAGGTCATGGGCAAGATGGACATCGCCGAACGGCGGCTGCCGCAGGACGGCCGCGCCACCATCCGCATCGGCGACGGCGAGGTGGACGTGCGCATCTCCGTGGTGCCCACCACCGAGGGCGAGCGCTGCGTGCTGCGTTTGCTGGACAAGACGGCGCGGGTCTACGACCTGAAGCAGATCGGCCTCGACGACGTGCACCGGAAGATCATCGAGCACTACATTTCCTTCCCGCACGGCATCATTCTGGTCACCGGCCCGACCGGATCCGGCAAAACCACGACGCTCTACGCCTCGCTGACCAAGATTTCGACCGGCGACAAGAACATCCTCACCATCGAGGATCCGGTCGAATACCAGCTCGACGGTATCTCGCAGGTGCAGGTCAACGTCAAGAAGGGCCTGACTTTCTCGGCCGGATTGCGCTCTTTCCTGCGCCAGGATCCGGACGTGATGATGGTCGGCGAGATCCGCGACCTCGAAACGGCGGAGATCGCCATTCGCGCCGCCATCACGGGCCACTTGGTGTTCAGCACGGTGCACACCAACGACGCCCCCAGCACGGTGACGCGTCTCATCGACCTGGGTCTCGAGCCCTACCTGGTGTCCTCCTCGCTGGTGCTGGTGATCGCCCAGCGTCTGGTGCGCACCCTCTGCCTGTCCTGCCGCGAGTGGAAGACGCCCGACACCGAGCAGCTCGGCATGCTCAAGGCGGTCGGCGTGGAGCGCGACATGCTCAAAGACGGCAAGTTGGCGATCTCGCCCGGCTGCGAGGAGTGCTTCCACTCCGGCTACCACGGCCGCACCGCCATCTACGAAATGCTGCCGATGACCGAGACGCTGCGCGAGCTCGTGATGAAAAGCGCCTCGGCCACCGAGCTCAAGCGTGCCGCCGTTGCAAGCGGCATGCGCACCCTGCGCCAAGACGGCGCGTTGAAGGTCGTCGAAGGCATCACCAATCCCGAGGAAGTGATGCGCGTGACCCAACTGGACCTCGTCTGACAGGAGGCGGTCGGCCTTGCCGATCTACGAGTGGAAAGGATTTGACGGCCGCGGACGCAAGTCGTCCGGCGTGGTGGATGCAGATTCGCCCCGCGATGCGCGCGTCAAGTGCAAGCGCCAAGGCAACCTCGTCACCGACGTGGTCGAGTTGCGCGCCGGCAAGAAAGTCAAATCCACCGAGGATCAGCCGCGCCGGACCAAGCAGGAGAAGCGCGCCGACGCCGCCGAGACGGCCGCCAGCCAGGCCTCGGTCATGGGGCAATTGCGCACGAAGCTGGAGGCCGCGCGCGGCCGCGACCGCGGCGAGGTGCGCACCAAGAAGCGGGTCGAGGAAATCTCCACGTTCGTGCGCCAGCTGGCCACGCTGACGCGCGCCGGCATCCCGATCACCGAGTCGCTGCGCGCCATCGTCGAGCAGACCGAGAACCGGCGCCTGGGCGTGCTCTATCGCGACATCCGCGAGCGCATCGCGCAGGGCGCCCCGACCGCCGACGCTCTGGCGGCGCACCCGGGCTACTTCGACGACCTGGCGGTGGCCATGATCCGCGCGGGAGAAGCCTCCGGCCACCTCGACGAGGTGCTGCTGCGGCTCGCCAACTACATGCAGCGCCAGACCAAGGTGCGCAACAAGGTGACGGCGGCGCTGACCTATCCCGCGATCATGCTGATCGTCGGCGTCCTGGTGGTGTCCATCTTGATCACCTTCGTGGTGCCGAAGATCACCGCGATGCTCGAGGCGCAGAACCAGTCGCTGCCGCTGCCGACGCAGATCCTCGTCGGCATCTCGGACTTCTTCCGCCACTTCTGGTGGATGCCGGTGCTGGCCTTCATCGTCGGCGCCGCCGCCTTCAACCTCTACTACTCGACCGAGAAGGGCCGCCTCAAGGTGGACGGTCGCCTGCTGCGCCTGCCGCTGTTCGGCGAACTGTTGCGCAAACAGGCCATTTCGCGCTTTGCGCAGACTTTCTCGACACTGCTCAAATCCGGCGTCAGCGTCGTGCACTGCCTGGAGATCAACCAGCGCACGCTCGGCAACAAACTGATGGAGAAGACCCTGTCCGAGGTGCGCGAGCGCATCATCGAGGGCCAGGACATCTCCACGCCGATCAAGGCCTCGGGCGTGTTCCCGCCCCTGGTCGGCTACATGATCGCCGTCGGCGAGCAGTCCGGCGAACTCGATAACATGATGTCGCAGGTCGCCGAGACCTACGACGAGGAAGTGGATCTGGCCATCCAGCGCTTCACTTCGCTGATCGAGCCGCTGCTGATCATCGTGCTCGCGGGCATGGTCGGCTTCATCATCCTGTCCATCCTGCTGCCCGTGCTGCAGCTCACGCAATCCTTCTAGGAGAAATCGCATGCGCCTTAAACTTCGCCCGGCCAAACGCGCCGGCTTCACGATCCTCGAGATCATGGTCGTGCTGCTCATCATCGGCCTGATCCTCGGCACCGTCGGCCGCAACGCCTTCCAGGCGCTGTTCGCCGGCCAGGAGGGCACCGCGAAGAACCAGATCCGGCTCTTCCACAGCTCGCTGCAGGACTACTGGCTTCAGAACAACAAGTACCCGGACACGCTCGAAGCGCTGACCGAAGGCGAAGGCGCGCCGGGCGGCGAGCCGTACATGAAGTCCATTCCGCTCGATCCGTGGAGCAACGAGTACCACTACGAGATCGTGCCCGGCGGCGATCCGATGATCACCTCGTACGGCGCCGACGGCCAGCCCGGCGGCGAAGGCAAGAACGCCGACATCACTTCCGAGGATTTGAAGTAGGAAGGGAGCATGCGCCGCGCCGCCGGTTTCACCCTCATCGAGGTGGCGGTGGTGTTGCTCATCCTCTCGATGCTGATCGGCACGGCCTCCAAGAACATGCAGGGCCTGCTGCCGGCGGCCGTCACCGAGGCGTCGGCGCGCGAACTCTTGGGCACGATGGACTTCGCGCGCACGCAGGCGGTGGCGCGCGGCTATCCCTACGTCGTGCTCTTCGATCTCGACGAGCAGCGCTACGCGATTCGCACCCCGTTCAACCACGAGGGCGCGCCGGTCGCCGATCCCGCCTCGCAGACCCTGAGCGCGTGGCGCTCCATGCGCGAAGGTTCGGTGCTCGTGGCCCTGCTCGACGACACCGGCGAGCGCCGCGAGCGCGGCACCTGGCCGCTGGTCTTCCACCCGGCCGGCGACAGCACCGACTTCTGGGCCTACGTCGGCCATGAGGCCAGCGAGCTGCACCTCGTCACGGTGCGCGTGCTCGGCCTGACCGGCCTGGCCACCCTGATGCAGGGCGAAGTGTTGCCGCAGACGGTCACGGAGAACGACTTTTGAGCGGGGCGCGCCGCCGGTCGGGCATGACCTTGCTCGAGGTCATGGTGGCGCTGGTGATGCTCGCCACCGTGTTCGTGATTCTCACGCAAGTGCAGCGCAGTTCGGTGGCCAAAGCGGCGAACGCGCGCTCGCAATCCATCGCGGCGCGCCTGGGCGAGCAGATGATCCACCGCATCGAGGCCGGCATGGTGCCGGACCTCCAGGACGGCTACGAGGGCGACTTCTCGGAGGATGGATTCGGCAGTTTCACTTACTTGATCGGCATCGGCGACGGCAGCGAATTCGCCGGCGGCACCCTGGACGAGACCGAGGAGGTGCTGCGCCGCTTCCGCCAGCAGGCCGAGGACCAGGACGAGGACGAAGTCCTGCCCGAGAAGACGCGCATCTATCTGACAATCAGCTTCCCCTCGTACCTCGACGACACCCGCCAGACCTACCAGATTGAAACCCTGGTGGACTCCTGGGCCATCGAGCAGGACTTCCAGCTGTTCGAGCAGCTCTGGCCCGACCTCCTGCCTTCCGGCATCGAATGAGCCGCCGCGGCTTCACCCTGGTCGAAGTGCTCATCGTGGTGGCGATGTCCGGCGGCCTGATGGTCGCCGTGCTGGCCAACCTGGACGCTTCGCGCCGCGCCGTGGACGCGATTCACAACGTGATGGAGACCGAGAGCAACGGCCCGCGCATCCTCGACCAGATCCGCAGCGACCTCGCCCACCTCGCCGTCTACGACGCGGCCGAATACCGCATCCTCAAGGGCGAGAACGCCGCCATTCTCGGCGCCGACGCCGACCGCCTCGACCTGCTGGTCAGCGGCCGTTCGCGCCTGGGCGTGAACGTGCCCGGAGTGGGCGACGGGCTGCACCCCCCCCTCACCGAGGTCGGCTACCGGCTGCGCACCAATCCCGACCGCCCGGACTTCCTGGAGCTCTACCGCCGCGAGGACGCGCTGGTGGACGACGATCCCTGGCGCGACGGCAACTACGCGATGATGTACGACCGCGTGGTGTCCTTCAACCTGCGCTACGCCGGCAAGCCGGATCACAATCTGAGCTGGGACGAGAACTGGGATTCGGCGCAGCGGGAAGCCCTGCCCTTCGGCATGGAGCTTTTCCTGGAGATCGAGGTGCAGCCGCGCCGCTCCCTCGAAAGCCTCGGCATCATCGGCGCCAACCGCGCGCGCCTGGACTTCAACGATCTGATGCTGATCCCGTCGCACCAGCGCTGGATCTTCCGCAACCGGCTGCATCCCACTTTGCCGGCGATCGGCAACACGTCGAACGCCACGGGCGCGGGCGCGGGCGGCGATCCTGCCGCCGCCGCCGGCACCGGCGGCGAATTGCCCGAACCGCCCCGTTAGCGCGCTAGCGCGCGGGCGTCAGCCGGGACAACCCGCCCAAGTACGGCCGCAGCGGCGCGGGCACGTCCACCGTGCCGTCGGCGCGCTGGTGGTTCTCGAGCAGGCAGATCAGGACGCGCGACGAGGCCACGACCGTGTTGTTGAGGGTATGACAATAGGCCTGCTTCCCCCCCCCGCCGGGCCGGTAGCGCAACTCGAGGCGCCGCGATTGGAAATCGTGGAAGCGCGACGCCGAATGCGTCTCGCCCCAGCCGTTGCGGCTGGGCATCCAGGTTTCGATGTCGAATTTCTGCACCTGGCCCTGCCCGAGGTCCCCGGTGCAGACGTTGACGACGCGGTACGGCAGGCTGAGCGCGTCCATCAGATCGCAGGCATGCCCGAGCATGCGCTGGTGCTCGGCGCGCGACCACTCCGGGTCGGCCGGCCCGATCACCACCTGCTCGACCTTCCAGAACTGGTGCACGCGGTAGAGGCCTTTGGTGTCCTTGCCGTAGGTGCCGGCCTCGCGGCGATAGCAGGGCGAAATCGCCACGCGCCGCAGCGGCAGCGCGCTTTCCTCGAGCGTCTCGCCGGCGTGCATCGCCGTCAGCGGCACCTCGGAGGTGCCGACCAGAGACAGGCCGTCCCGCTCGACCAGATAGGCCTGCTCCTCGCCGCCCGGAAAGTAGCCGGTGCCTTCCATGCACTCGCGCTTGACCAGGGTGGGCACCGCCACCTGCGTGAAGCCGCGCGCGATCATGTGGTCGAGCGCGAACTGCAGCACCGCGCGCTCGAGCATGGCGCCGGCACCGAGCAGCAGGTAGTTGCGCGACCCGGCCAGAGCCACGCCGCGCGGAATGTCCAGGATGCCCAGGGCCTCGCCGAGCTCGACGTGGCTGCGCGGCGCGAAGTCGAAGCGCGTCGGCTCGGCGCTGCGGCGCAGTTCGACGTTCTCGGCGTCGGAGGCGCCGTCGGGCACCTCGGGCGCGGGCGGCATCGGCAGGCGCAGCGCCAGCGCGCGCACTTCGGCGCCGAGAGCCTGCTCGCGGGGCTCCAGTTCCTTGAGGCGCGCCTTCTGCGCTTTCTGGTCGCCCAGCGCCCCCTCGCGCTCGGCCGGGCTCAGGGCGCCCAGGCGCTTCGAGGCTTCGCGCAAAGTCGCGCGCAGGCCTTCGGCCTCGGTGACGAGAGCGCGATGCTCCTTGTCCTTCTCGAGGAATGCGTCCACCGCGGCGACGTCGAGGCGCTTGCGGCGCGCGGCCTCGCGCACCTCGTCCGCGTGCTCCCTCACCCAGCGCGATTCGAGCATCAGAGCGTCACCTGGCCGGACAGTTTGCCGAACCAGGCGTGCTTCTTCAAGGTCAAATCGATGACCGCCTTCTCCGCCTTGCGCAACTCCAGCGCCGCATCCATCGGGAAGTAGAGGCGCTCCCAATCGGCGTTGGCCTCGTCCACGGTGGGCGTGCGCAGTTCGGCCGGTTTGGCGCCTTTGACGGCCACCTCGATGCCGTAGAGCGGCGCGCCCCAGAACCGCACGTAGCGCTCGCCGGCTTTGCCGATGACGTGCAGGCCGCGCCCGCTCACGTTCAGCGTCGTGCCGTCGAGCGCCGCAGTGGTCGTCAGGGTGAACGGCTCGCCCAGTTCGAGTTCGGCGACGCCTTCGGCGGCGACGTCCACCGACAGCGGCAGCGTGGCGTTCGGCAGCACCAGCATTTCGCCGTCCTTGCCGTCCGTGAAGCGGGCTTGGCGGAAGGTGTAGCGGCCGATGGGCAGGGAATACTCGGGGCCCTTCCAGCAGGCCAGGTCCACGACGAGTCCCTTCGTCGCGCTCGACTCGCTGGACAGCAGCAGGCTGACGAGCTGCAACTTCTTCAGGCCTTTGAACTCCGCTTTCAGTTTGCCCAGATTGGCGGCCACCGGCAGCAACTCGACCTTGGTCGGCAATTCGTAGCTGTCAAGGCGCACTTCGTACCACTGTCCGGCGTCGCTGCGGATGAAGCGGGAGAAGGGCTGACTGTGCTTCATCCCGGCCAGGGTGATGGCGTCCGGACTGTAGAACCACGTGTCCGGCAGCAGGCCGTCGGTCCAGTCCAGCGCCATCTCGGCGTAGCCGTAGAGGCCGTCGGCGTTGACGTCGTAGACGGTGAACTCGCCGAAGGGCGTCTCGGCGCTGTGCACGCTGGTCGAGCGGAAGAACACGGCGCCGCCTTCGTCCTCCATCTGCAGGTTCATCTGCAAGCCCTGCAGCACGTCGCTCTGGCCGCCGCCGGCCAGCAGCATGCGATACGGGCGCGAATTGCCGTCGGCCATCTTGATCTGCACCTCTGCCTCGACCGGCTTCGGGCTGAGGCGCACCTCTTCGCCCGGCTCGCCGCCCGCGACCAAACGCACTTTGTCGGTCGTGACGTGCTCGATGAAGATGTGCACGCTGCTGTTGAGGCCGGGCAATTCGCGCGACTCGCCAACTTTGCCGACGCCGGCGCGCAGCCAACTGTGATGCTGGCCGTCCGCCAGGTCGTTGGCGTGGACGATCGAGCCCGGCTTCTTCTCGGAGCCGAACGTGAGAGGCGCCGCGACCCAATCCACGCCCTCGGCCGGCTTCATTTCTTCCGGGTTGTAGATCGCCTTGGCTGCTTCCTCTTCCTCGCCCACTTCGACGATGCCCAGCGCGAACTTGAGCTCCTTCCACATCCGCTCGGTGCTGGCGTAGTCCAGGTCGTTGGTGAGTTCCAATTGCTGGCGGGCTTCCAGCGCCCGCGCGTAGGCGGCCAGCGCCTTCGGCCCGTCCGCGCCTTCTTCCAGAACCCGCGGGTTCCACAGGTTGCCCTGAATGTTGCGAGCGAAGGCGATGTAATAAAGATCGCCGATGTTCTCCAGGTTCGCCACCAGCAAGTCGCAGCGCTCGCGCACGATGCGCAACTCGACTTCCTCCTTGTTGAGGGCCTGGATGTGCATCCGGTTCACCACCGGCAATTCCTGGTTGACGTACCGGTCGCGCACTTTGCGCGCCTCGCTGTCCAGGCGCTGCAGATAGCGATCGAAGTTGCGGGCGAAGCCGCTCTTGTACACCGAGGTCCAAACCTCGATGAAGCGGTCGCAGAACACGTTCAGCGCCTCGTCTTCGGGGTGCGTGGCGCGCGCCTCGACCCGCTGCAGGAACAGGATCAGGGCCTCCTGCTTGAAGCGGGACATCAGTTTCTCC
The DNA here is from genome assembly GCA_964453755.1 of uncultured Planctomycetales bacterium. Taxonomy (GTDB): domain Bacteria; phylum Planctomycetota; class UBA1135; order UBA1135; family UBA1135; genus JAQBVK01. The sequence goes on along the minus strand of CAYVPL010000071.1, from coordinate 1,633 downwards.
TGCTGCGCCTTGTCGCCGACTTCCTCGGCTGAGTTCCAGGAGTTGAGGAACTCCGTGGTTCGGCTGGGATCCTGGCGGACGGCGGCGTCCGCCATCCAGGCCAGCGGGGCGATCACGAGGGCCAGCGCGGCGGCAGGAAGGCGCATGAAGGTGGATTCTAACGCTTGCTCCGCTTCGATCGGCGATCCAGAAAGGCGCGCTCCGCGGTCGTCAAGGCGCCAATTCCTTCGCGGCCGATCTTGGCCAGGATCCGGTCCAGCTCCGCTTCTTCGCCGGCCTCGCGCCGCTGGCGACGGCCGGTCCGCCAATTGCGCCATTTCGCCGCCAGGCCCCCGCCCAGGCGATGATCCACGCCGCGCCTCCAGAAGCCGCCGGCCCACAACCATCCCGTCAGCGCGCCGGCCAAGTGCACTTCCTGCGCCACCTGATCCACGCGCCCGGCGAGATCCGCGATCAGCCACAGCAGATCCAATGCGCAGAGCACCACGAAGAAACTGATCAGCCGGCAGCGCAGCACCAGCAGGTTCAGAACGCGGTCCGGATACACGGCGGCGTGCGCGGCGAGCACCGCGAACACCAGCCCTGAGCCGCCCAGCACCGCCGCGTCGAAAGATGCCGGCGCGAGCCAGGCGAGGAGCAGATTGAGGCCCGCGCCGGCCAGCGCGGCGATCAGCAGGAATTTCACCATGCGCCCGCGCCGCCACAGGACTTCGACTTCCGGCGCCCACCAATAGAACATCAGGCCGTTCAGCAGCACGTGCAGGATGCCGTAGGGATCGTGCACGAAGGCATACGTCAGGACGGTCGGCAGCGCCGCCAGGCGGCCCTCGAGCAAGGCGGCGGAATCCAGCGCCAGCCACAGCGCGATTCCCGGACCAGCCAGCGCGCTGAGAAAACCGATCACCCACAGCGCGACCCAGGTCGCGAGCACCGCGCGCGTCACGGGTCCCAGTGCTTGCACGTCGTTAGACTGCGTTCATTCTAGGACGCCACGCGCCGTGACATCGCCCTCCACGCCCTCGAGCGCCGTCGCCCGCCTGCTGGACGGACGCGCCGCTGCGCGCAGCCTGCTGCAATCCCTCCAGGAAGAAGTCGCGGCCGGCCTGAGTTCCGGCCGAGCCCGTCCCGGCCTGGCCACGGTGCTGGTCGGCGAGGATCCGGCCTCGCAGGTCTACGTGCGCAACAAGCGCAAGGCCTGCGAGCAGGCCGGATTGCACAACGTGCATCATTCCCTGCCGGCGGGCGCCGGACAGCGCGCGCTGCTGGATTTGCTGGCGCGCCTCAACGAAGACCCCGCGGTGCACGGCATTCTCGTGCAGTTGCCCCTGCCGCGCGGCTTCGATTACGACGAAAACGAAGTGCTGGCGGCGATCGCGCCGGGCAAGGACGCCGACGGCTTCCATCCGGCCAGCCAGGGCGCCCTCGTGCAAGGCCGCCCCGGTCCGGTGCCGTGCACGCCGCGCGGCGTCATGCACCTGCTCGGGCTCACGGGCGTTGCTCTGGCGGGCAAGCAGGCCGTGGTGGTCGGACGCTCGAACATCGTCGGCAAGCCGGTGGCGCTGCTGCTCCTGCGCGAGCACGCGACGGTCACCATCTGCCACTCGCGCACCCGCGACCTCGCGGCCGAAGTGGC
>CAYVPL010000070.1:0-11049 GCA_964453755.1 uncultured Planctomycetales bacterium | reverse complement strand
AGACCATCCAGACGCCGGGACGGCCGCTGCGGAGCGAGACGCAGGTGGCGCCGGCCGCGTCGAGCAGCACCGGGCCGCCGGCTTCGAGCGCGGCTTCCAGCAGGCTGTCCGTCAGCGCGGTGCGATCCAGATCGGTCAAGCGTGAGACGTCCAGGATTGTGACCATGCGATCGGCGCCCGCGGCGGCGGCGTGCTGCGCGCGGCGCTCCATCAGGAAGTCCGCCGCAGGCGCGTCGCCCACCAGGAAAGTCGCGGGCAGCGAGCCGGTCATTTCCAGGCCGGGACCCTCGCCGCCGAGCGCGTCGTGGAGCACGCCGAAAGCAACCTCCGGTCCGGGCAGCGGATCCGGGCTGCTGCACGAGGCAGCGAGGGGCAGGCCGAAGAGCAGCAGTGATGTGACGCGAAGCATGGCAAGGTTCCATATCAAGAAGCGGATTCCTGAGGCGCCGTCGCTCAAGATTTGCGCCGCCGTCGCGGCTGGGCGAAACCTCGAAAAGGCTTGCCATGGACTCCTTGCGCGGTTCACCCGCCGCGTCCCTCAAAATATTTCTCCGGCCCGCTCAGTCGTTCTGGCGCAGGCGCTCCACCGTCTTGGCCATTTCTTCCTCCAGCAAGGTGATTTGGAAGGTCTGCGGGGCGCCCGCGTCGCGCACTTGGATTTCGCCGAGGCCGGTGGGTACGCCCCAGCCGCGGGTGCCGAATTCCGTGCGCAGGACGAGCACCGCGCTCACGGTGCAGGCTCCCACGGCGGTCGCGGCGCATTCGGCCCAGCCGTCGGCGCCCATGGTGCCGTTCGAATCGGACCAGACGCGGAGTTCGCGGTCGGCGACCGGATCGAGGCGCATCATCAGCTCGAAGCCGGCCGGCACCAGTTCCGGATTGGTGACCTGGATGCGGACGCGCGGCGCGCGCTGCAAGGTCACCGTCTGGTCGCCGCTCACGCCCGTCAGATGAGCGCGGAGATACCCGTCGCTCTGCACGATGAGATCCGCGCTCGGGTCCGCCAGGGGCAGACGCAATTCGCCGCCATGGGCGTACTCATTGTTGATTTCCCCGTCGGGCCGGATCACGAAGACGCTGAACTGCTGGATCGGCTTGCCGTCCGCGTCGAGCGCGCGCACCAGGATGCTCCGAATCATGCCGCGCGCGTCGAGCGGAGTCAGGCGCGGATCCGCGCAAGCTTCGCCGGCCACCACCGTGAAACCGGACAACTCGAGATAGTTATGTCCGGAGTTGCCTCCGCGCACGCGCAGGGTGTAGGTGGCGGGCGGCAGCGCGCGCAGGCTGAAGGCGCCGTCGCGGCCGACTGCTGCGGAGTTGCGGCCAAAGGGATCCGGAGCCGCAGCCGGATCCGTCAGTTCCACGGTCAGGTCGGTCAGATCCACGTCCGGATCCGCCAGCAGGGTTCCTGCGAGGGTCCCGCCGCGCCGCAGCACCAGGCGCAGACCGGTGGCGCCGGGCGTGACCATCTGGCCCTCGCACCAGAAGTCGGAACTCATGCACGTGACGAGATATTCGCCGCCGTCCACGGCGGCATGCACGGCGAAGGCGCCGTCTGCCTGCGTGAAGACCTCGCCGCCCTGGATCCAGCTCCAGTAAAACTCGGTGGCGCCGGGGCCGTAGGACTTCTTCTCCTGGAGGACGACGTGGGCGTTGCTCATGGGTTCGCCTGCCTCGTCCACGACGACGCCGGAAGCCACGAGTGGCGCCAAGCCGAGGCGCAGGTCGCCGAGATCCGTGTCGCCGGGCGGCAGATTCCACGAGAGATCCGCCGACGCCGTAGCCGAACTGGCGCCGCGCTGCCGCTGACGAACCGTGAGTTCGCGCTGGGTGCCGTCCTGCAGCAGCGGCTCCTCCACGTGAAACCGGAAACGCCCCTGCGCATCGGTGCGCACGTCGTGGCTGCTCGATGAGTTGCTGCCGGACGGTCCGGAGGTCTCCAGGCGTAATTCGAATCTTTCTGCGGCCAGAGGCTTGCCGTCCTCGCCGATGACGCGTCCCGTCGCGAAACTGTTGCCGCCGCGCTCGGCGATCGCAATCAGAGCGCTTTGTCCGACTTGGATCGGCCCCGGACCGGAGGCTTCGCCGATCAGGGAGCCGTCCTCGCGCATGGCCCGCGCGTGGAATTGAAGGCCCAGTCCGGCCGGCGCGAAACTTGCGGCGCCGTTCTGGGCCAGCGCCATCGCTTCGGCATCGCGTTGGCGGCGGTCCGCGTCTGGATTCGCCTCGTCCGGAAGGACCTGCCGGAGTTGCACCATGGCCACGCCGGTCCAGGGTGCGCCCGTCGCGTCCGTCAGGCGCACTTCGACCCGGCCGCAGGCCGGCAGCAGGAGCTCCAGCGGCTCGGCGGGCAGATTTTCCGGATCGAAACTTTGGGCAATCAGAGCGCCCGGATGCCCGCCGATCGCCAGCGACCAGCGCGCCGAACTCGGCGCTTCGCGCAGGAATATTTCCAAGCGGCGAATGCGGGCGATGCCATCGTCGCCGGTGACGATGCTGATCACGCGGTCGTCGTTCGCCCCGTCGCCGATGCGAAGTTCCACCGGGATTCCGGCCTGGGCATGGCCGCGTTCGTCGCGCACCCGCGCCGCCACCGATTTCGAGATTTGACATTCGATCGTCAAACCGTCGCGCCCGACCGCCTCCTCCATGGCGAGCCCGAACCAGGGCTCCTTGCGCGCCGCCGCCCAGACTTCGCGCGAGGGCATGGGCAGGCGCACCGTGCCGTCGGCGCCGGTGCGGTACCGGACAGCCAGCGCCTCGATCAGGGCGTCCACGTCGCGCAACTCCGCCATCCGCGCTTGGACCGCCTGCTGGTCCAGATTGCCGACGTCCACGTAGAGGATCTCGGCGAAGGGGATCGGCTGCTTGCTCTCGGCCTCGACCGCGCGCGCCAGGAAGCCTTCGCCCTCCGGCGCCGGCGTGCCGTAGACCGGAGCCGGCTGCGCGCCCGACGCGGCCTCCGGCTCGACGGTCTCACGGCTCTCGATGCCCGCCGCCGGCCGCGCTTCCGGCAGGTCCAGCACGCCGGCGGCCGGCGGCGCGGCGGCCGCCGCCGGATCCGTCGTGCCGGCGTCCGGAGCCGGAGCGGGCGGCGAGGACAGCAGGAACCAGGCGCCGGCGCCCAGCGCCAGGAGCAGGATCAGCGCAACGTGGAGCGGCTTCATGACGATTCTCACATCCTAGCCGGGGTACTCTGCCTCCCGGCATCCCCATGATTCATCAAAACTGGTGGTTCACCACCCTGCTGGTCCATCCGGGCAAACATTGCCCGCCGCTCGCCCGCGACCTCAAATGCGACGTCCTGATCGTCGGCGGGGGGCTCAGCGGCATCAGCGCGGCCGCGGAGTTCCTAGGCCAGGGTTTGAGCGTCGTGTTGATCGAGAAGAACATCGTCGGCGGCGGCTCGACCGGCAAGAGCGCCGGTTTTCTGACCCCGGACAGCGAACTCGAGTTGCACCAACTGGTGCGGCGCTACGGCACGGCGGCCGCCCGCGAAATCTGGCAGATGCCCTGCCGCGGCATCGACCGCGTGGTGGATGCCATCAAGAAGCACGACATCCGCTGCGGCTTGATCGAGCAGGATTCGCTTTTTCTCGGCCTCGGCAAGTCCGGGCGCGCGGCCGTCGCCTCCGAGCGCGAGTGCCGTGAGAGCGTCGGCTTCACCGATCAGCAGACCTACGAGGGCGAGGAGTTGAAGACGGTGCTGGGGGCGGAGAACTACACCGCCGGCATCCGCTACACCGGCACGTACGGCATCAATCCGCTGCTTTGCCTGCAGGGACTCAAGAACCTCTGCATCGACAACGGCATGCAGATCTACGAGAGCACCGAGATGAAGCGCCTCGAGGGCCACACCGCCTACACCCACGGCGGCAGCGTCACGGCCGATCGCATCATCGTCGCCGTGGACAAGCTGGACTCGTCCATCAGCCCGCTGTCCTCGCAGATTTTCCACGCCCAGACCTTCATGAGCGTCACTGAGCCGCTGACCGACCGGGATCTCGGCCGCCTCTTTCCTGGCGGCCGCCAGATGCAGTGCTGGGATTCGCGGCTGGTCTACTCCTACTTCCGCCTCACGGGCGACAACCGGCTGCTCCTGGGCGGCGGCAGCGCGCTGTCCACCTTCCATCGCAAGGCCTACAACGATCCGACGGTCATCAATCGGGTCATCCGGCGCTTCAAAGGGCACTTCCCTTTCCTCGAGCAGCTGTCCTTCATCCAGTTCTGGCCCGGCCTCATCGACACCACCAGGGACCTGCTGCCGGTCATCGTCAAGCCGCCGACCCAGCCGCACCTCCAATTCATCCTGGGCATCGTCGGCCTGCCTTGGGCCTCCTTCGCGGGCAGCTTCGCCGCGCGCAACATCCTGGGCACGGGAGCCGAGGATTACAAGAAGTACTACCCCTACTTCTCGAACCGCCGCCACTTCTTCCTGCCTTCCGGGCTGGCCAAGGTCATCGGCAAGCCGGCAGTCTTTTCGCTGAACAACGCCTGGGCCAAGTTCTACCAAGTGGACACCAAGCGTAAGCCGCTGCCCATGGAAGGGGAGTTCTAAGACCGTGCCTCTGTGGCGGTGGTATCGTGCCCGCGCACGGACATGAGCGAACCCGTCCTGAGCAGTTCAACGAGCGCGCCGGTTTCCATCTTTTCGGGCGACATGCTCGACAAGGTGGCCGAGGCAATTTCCTGGGGCGTCTTGGTCCTCGTTCCCGCAGTGGCGCTGACGGTCTTCTGGCTGGTTCACATCCTGCCTGAGAAGATCGCCGAGAAGAAGAAGCATCCGCAGACCAAGGCCATCCAGACTCTGTGCCTGCTCTCGCTGGTCTTCGGCGGCATCTTGTGGCCGCTGGCCTGGATCTGGGCCTACAGCAAGCCCGTCCTGCACAAGCTGGCCTACGGCACCGACGTGGACGAAAGCATCGGCCACGGCAAGGCGGAAGCGCCTGCGGCCGAGCCGGAGAGCGAACTGATCGCCTTGCGCCGGCGCGTGGCGGAGTTGGAGGGGAGGGGCTGAGCCGTGGAAGTCATCCTCCTTCTCATTTACTCCTTCTTCGTCTGGCTGATCTTCATCAAGTTCAAGTGGCTGCCGTGGACCATCACCAGCCAGGTGATCGTCACCACGATCCCGATCGTCGGCATCGCCGTCCTGATTCTATTCCTGAACATCGTGGCGCCGTCCACGAGCGACGTGCGCGTCATCAATTACGTCGTGCCGATCCTGCCGCGCGTCACCGGCCGCGTCATCGAAGTGCCGGTCGAGCCCAATCGCCCGGTCAAGAAGGGCGACGTGCTCTTCAAGATCGATCCGGTGCCCTTCGAGATCCAGGTTCGCGCCGCCCAGGCCACCGTGGTGGACAAGATGGCCGCGGTCGTCGGCGCGCAATCTCAGGAGCGGCAGTTGCAGGAGCAATTGAACACCGCCATCAGCAAGCGCCAAGCGGCGGAATCGCGCCTGCCGGGCCTGCGCGCCGAAATCGAGGGCGCCGTGGCCCTCGAGCGCGAGTTGCAAGAACAGTTGAAGTCGGCCTCCGGCACGCGGCAATCGGTGTCCAGCAGACTCGAACTGGCGCGCCTGCGCGTGAACCAATACCGCGAGCTGGCCGCGACCGGCGCCGGCAACCGCTTCGACCTCGAGCAGGCCGAAGCCGAGCTGCGCACTCTCGAAGCCGACATGCTGAGCGCCCAAGCCGGCGAAGGCCAGGTGACGCAGCGCTTGTCGGCGCGCGCCGAGAGCGGCGAGTTGGCCGAGATCGCGCAGGCGCGCTCGGCGCTCCTGCAGGCCGAGAGCGACGTCGTCAGCGCCGCAGCCAGCGAGGCTCAGGTGCGGCAGCAGTTGTCCGCGCGCACCCCCGAGGGCGAACTGGCCGCCGTGGCGCAGGCCCGCGCGGCGCTCGCGCAGGCCGAGGCGCAGTTGGCCGACGCGCAATGGCAGCTGGATCAGACCACCTGTTACGCGCCCGCCGACGGCACCGTGGTCGGCTTGGCCCTGCGGCCCGGCGCGGTCGCCTCGCAGATGATCTTCCAACCCGTGATGACCTTCGTCGAGAACGAGCAGTGGGTGGTCGGGATGTTCCGCCAGAACGAGGTGCGCAAGGTTCAGGCCGGCGACGAAGTCGAGATTGCGCTGAAGACCTATCCCAACCGCATCATCAAGTGCAAGGTGGATTCGATCATGTGGGCGACCGCCTTTGGCCAGCTGCCGATCAGCGGCTCGATCCCCAACACGGGCCTCGCGCCGGTGCCGCAAGGCCGGCTGGCGGTCCGGTTCATGGTGGACGAGAAAGACAAAGATCTCTTCCTCGCGGCCGGCGCGCAGGGACAGGGCGCCGTCTACACCCACAGCGGTCACGCCATCCACATCCTGCGCAAAGTCTTCCTGCGCGTGAGCACCAAGCTCGACTGGATGATCCTGAAACTGCACTAGGTTTCATGCGCGCCCTTCTTCCCGCCTCCCTCTGCGCCGCCGCGCTGCTCGGGTGCGCGATTCAGGCCGAACCCACCGGCGCGGAGCTCCGCGAGGACGCGCTCGTCACTCCCGCGCTGCGCGAAGGCTGGACGGGGGGGGGCGCCGCCGGCGAGATCCAGGACAACTGGCTGGCCAGCTTCGGCGACGCGGAGCTCGAGAGCCTCGTGGCCGAGGCCCTCCTGCACAATCCGGACCTGCAGTCGGCGGCGGCGCGCGTCGAGCAATCGGCCGGATACGTCGAACGGGCGCGCGCTGCCCTGCGCCCTGCAGTCGGCCTGCTCGGCACCGGCGGATTGAATCTCGGCGGCGGCGACATCAACTCCGCGTTGCAAGGCCTGATGCTGGCGGTGTCCTGGGAGCCGGACCTGTGGGGGCGGATGCGCTACGGCCGCAACGCCGCGGAAGCCACGCTGGCGTCGGTCGCGGCCGACTACGAATTTGCGCGGCAGTCGCTGGCCGCGGCCACCGCGCGCAGCTGGTTCACCGCCACCGAGACTTGGCTGCAGCTGCAAATCGCCGGCGACATGGTGCGCGCCGGGCAGACCTTGGTCGCGCTGGCGGAGCAGCGTTGGCAGGTGGGCGCAGGCAGCGAGAACGAAGTGGCGCAGGCCCGCTCCAACCTGGGAAAATTGCAGGACGCCGAGCGGCAGGTGCTGCTGGCCCATCAGTTGTCGCTGCGCGCGCTCGAGTTGCTGCTCGGCCGCTATCCGTCGGCCGAACTGCAGGCGCGCCACGATCTGCCGGCCATGCCGGCTCCGGTGCCGGCTGGCATGCCGCTGGCCATGCTGGAGCGGCGGCCGGACCTGATCGCGGCCGAGCGCCGCGTGGCAGCGGCCTTCGACCGCGTCGGCGAGGCCAAGGCCGCCATGCTGCCGGTGCTGTCGCTGAACGCCAGCGCCTCGGTGATCGGCAGCGAAGTGCTGGAGCTGCAGGACGACTTCTCCAACCCCGCGATCGGCGTCGGCGCGCGCCTGCTCGCGCCCATCTACAAGGGCGGCGAGCTCCAGGCCAACGTCCAGATCCGCAACGCCGAGCAGAAGGAGGCAGTGTTCGAGTACGCGCGCCTGGCCTGGCGCGCCATCGGCGACGTCGAAAACGCGCTGGCCACCGGCCAGTCCCTCGCCGACCGGGAGCTGCTCCTGCTGCGCGTCTTGTCTGACAATCAGCGCGCCCTCGAACTGGCCAGCGAGAATTACCGCGTCGGCCGCCAGGATCTGCGGCCCGTGGAGCAGCAGCGCCTGAACGTGCACGCGGCGCGCCTAGCGCTGCTCGGAGTGCAGAGCGCGCAGCTCAGCCAGCGCGCGAGCCTGCATCTGGCGCTGGGCGGCAAGTTCGAACAGCCGCCGCCGCCGCCTGCCGAGGCGACGCAGCCCGCCGAGGCGGCCGAGCCCGTGGCGGTCGAAGGCGAGTGAGCATGAGCGCAGCCGCCCAGCCCGCTGCCTCGCCCTGGAAGGCCTTCGTGCGCGCCCCGGTCAACTGGCTGCTGATCGCCGCGCCGCTCGCCTTCGCCGCCGATGCCGGCGGCGCGGCCGCGCCGGTGGTTTTCCTGCTGGCCGGACTGGCGCTGATTCCCTTCGCGACCTTGATCGTGCACAGCACGGAGGAGATCGCTTCGCGAACGGGACCCGCCATCGGCGGACTGCTCAACGCCACCTTCGGCAACCTGCCCGAACTGATCATCTCTTTCGTGGCCCTGCGCGCCGGAATGCTGGACATGGTGCGAGCCTCGCTGATCGGCGCGCTGCTGGCCAACTTGCTGCTGGCGCAGGGACTGTCCTTCATCCTCGGCGGCCGTCGCCACCACGAGCAGGAGTACAACCCGGCCGCGGCGCGCACCTACGGCTCGATCATGCTGCTGGCCGCGCTGAGCATGATCGGCCCGGCGAGTTTTCACCGCTTCCTCAGCGACGAGGCGCCGCGCCATGCCGCGACGCTTGACCTCGGCGTGTGCTTCGTGCTGCTGGCGCTCTACGCGCTGTATCTGGTGTTCATGCTGCGCACGCACCCGGATTTTTTCTCGGCCAAATCGGGCGACAAGGACGAGCACGCGCCGAAGGGGAGCGCGACGCGCGCCGGCATCACCTTGGTGGTGGCCTCGGTGGGGGCCGCGCTGATGAGCGAGGTGCTGGTCGGAGCCGCCGAGGAAACGGGGCACGCGCTTGGCATGTCGGCGGTCTTCATCGGCATCGTGCTGCTGGCGATCCTGGGCGGCGCGGCCGAGCTGGGCGCCGCGGTGGCGATGGGTCGCAAGAACAAGATGGACTTGTCCGTCGGCATCGCCATGGGCAGTTCGATCCAGATTGCGCTCTTCGTCACGCCGGTGCTCGTGCTCGCCAGTTACTTCGTCGCCCCGGAGCCGCTCACCTTGTCCTTCACGCGCGCGGAGATCGGCGCGCTCTTCTTCGGCGTGTTGGTCGGCATCACCGTGTCGGGCGACGGGCGCGCCAACTGGTTCAAGGGCTCGCAGTTGCTCGGCTTCTATCTGATGCTCGCCGCAATTTTTTACTTGCTGCCCGAGATGCCGGTCCCGGCGCCGTAGAGTCGGTTCAGGATCGCGAAGAAGAGTCCGGCCGACAAACCTGACATCAGGATTCCCGTCAGCGCCTCCACCGGCGCGAGCAGGCGCCAGCGCTCCGGCAGCACCAGGTCGCCGTAGCCGACGGTGGTGTAGGTGACGCCGGAGAAGTAGATGGCGGACTCGAGGCTGGGCATGCAGTCCTGCCAGTGATAGAAGAGACCCCAGAGGGCGATTTCGGCGGCGTGGATCAGGATCAGCAGCCAGCTCACCACGATTAATAGCCGAACCGTGTGCCAATTGCCCGCCACGGGCTGCGCGCGCGGGCTGCGCACAAGGCGCAGCAGCCAGGTGAAGCCGGCGCCATGAATCGCCACGGTCGCGGCGACCAGAGCGCAACTGATGAGAAGATTGGTGGGCATGACGGGGGGACGCTGACTCTATCCGGCGGCAGGCGACGGGCGGAGGAGGGAGTATCATCCGCAGCGCAGCCCGCGCGACCCAGAATCCATGACCATTCCAGCCACCCAACGCGAAGGGAGCGAGCCCGCCGCCAGTCAGCGCGGACGAGTGCTGGACCCGGTTCAACGCCAAGCCGAGATTCTCTTCGGCTTGATCATGGTGCTCTCCTTCACGGGATCCATCAGCGTCACCACGGCGGACCGCGAGGAAGTGCGCGCGGTCCTGTACGGCGCGCTCGGCTGCAACGTGGCGTGGGGCATCGTGGACGCCGTCATGTATCTCATGGCGATCGTGATCGAGCGCGGCCGCAGCAACACCGTTCAGCGCGCCGTCAAGGCCAGCAAGGATGCGGAGCACGGACGCCGTCTCATCCAAGAAGCTCTGCCGGAAGGCATGGACCGGCTGTTCGACGAACCGGCGCTCGAAGGCGCGCGACGGAACGTGATCGCCGCGCCGCCGCCGCCGCCGCGCCCGCGCCTGAACCGGCAGGACTGGCTCGGCGCGTTCGGCGTGTTCCTGCTGGTCTTCCTCTCCACCTTCCCGGTGGTGATCCCGTTCATGTTCTCGATGCCGTTGGACACGGCGATGCGCGTCTCCAACCTGGTCGCCATCGTGCTGCTCTACGTGCTCGGTCACGGTCTGGGCCACTATGCCGGCATGCGCCCCGTGCGCACAGGCATCGTGATGGTGGCTCTGGGCGTGGCACTGGTCGGCGCGACGATCGCGCTGGGCGGATGATGCGCGCCGGCCTGCCCGTGCTCGCCGCCGTCATTCTGCTGGCGACTGCCGCAGCAGGCCAGGAGCCGGTCGCCGAACCGGGCGCCCCGGCGGTCGAGCCGCCCGCCGCCTGGGAGTTTTCAGGCGCCGTCTATTACTCCAACCCGCCGGGCTCCGATGGCCGCTTCACCCCGCTGATCTACGCCGACCGCGGGCCGCTGCACCTCGAGTTGCGCCACAACTACGAGGATCTCGACACCACGTCCGTGTTCGCCGGCTGGACCTTCGAGTCCGGCGAGGCCGTCGAGTTCGCGGTCACGCCGATGCTCGGCGCCGTCGCCGGGGACACGGACGGCGTCGCGCCCGCCGTGGAGTTCGATCTCGGCTGGCGCGATTTCGCCTGGTACACGGAGGCCGAGTACCTGTTCGACAGCAACGACAGCGACGACGACTATTTCTATTCCTGGTCCACGCTCACCTACGCATTCAGCGAGCGCCTCAGCGCCGGCTTCGTGACCGAGCGCACCAAAATCGTAGACACGGACTACGAGTACCAGCGCGGCCTCGCGCTCAGCTTCGCGATTGCCGGACTCAACTTCTCGGTCTACGCCTACAATTTCACTTCCGACGACTTCTACGCGGTCGTCGCGATGGATCTGATCCCCTGAGTTTCCGAACCCCGCTTGCAGAGCACCCCGGATGAAGGCACCAAGATGAAAGCGAAAGCAACCAAGACCGCCGCGGAGCCCATGGGCCGCAAGGAGTACGACAAGGAGTTGAAGAAACTCCAATCCCGGCTCTGCACGCTCCAGGAGTGGGTGAAGCACAAGGGCCTGCGCGTCATCATCATCTTCGAAGGCCGCGACGCCGCCGGCAAGGGCGGCAC
>CAYVPL010000069.1:0-11153 GCA_964453755.1 uncultured Planctomycetales bacterium | reverse complement strand
TCGAGCGCGCCGCGGAAAATGAACGGGAAGCCGAGAACGTTGTTGACCTGATTGGGATAGTCCGAGCGGCCGGTGGCCATGATGATGTCGGAGCGCGTGGCGTGCGCGAGATCCCAGGTGATCTCGGGATCCGGATTCGCCATCGCGAACACGATCGGATCCTGCGTCATGGACAGGAGCATCTCCGCCGTCATCACGTTGGCGGCGGACAGGCCGTAGAAGACGTCGGCGCCGCGCAGGGCGTCGGCCAGCGTGCGGCACTTGGTGTCGGCGGCGAGGCGCTCCTTGAATTCGTTCATCCCTTCCTTGCGCCCGCGCCAGATCACGCCTTTGCTGTCGCAGAGAATCACGTTCTCGCGGCGCACGCCCAGGCCGATCGCGAACTCGGTGCAGGCGATGGCGCTGGCGCCGGCGCCGTTGACCACCAGCCGCACCTCGCCGATCTTCTTGCCCGCGACTTCCAGCGCGTTGATCAGCGCCGCGCCGGTGATCACCGCCGTGCCGTGCTGGTCGTCGTGCAGCACCGGAATGTCCAACTCGGCGCGCAGGCGCCGCTCGATCTCGAAGCAGCGCGGCGCCGAGATGTCCTCGAGGTTGATGCCGCTGACGGTGGGGGAGATGGCCTTCACCGCCGCGACGATCTCGTCCACGTCCTGCGTGCCCAGTTCGATGTCGAACACGTCAATGTCGGCGAAGCGCTTGAACAGCACGCCCTTGCCTTCCATCACCGGTTTCCCCGCCAGGGGCCCGATGTCGCCGAGGCCCAGCACCGCGCTGCCGTCGGTGACCACTGCCACCAGGTTGCCCTTCGCGGTGTACTCGTAGACCTTGTCCGGATCCGCGGCAATCTCGCGGCAAGGTTCCGCCACGCCCGGCGAATAGGCCAGCGAAAGGTCGAGCTGCGTCAGGCAGGGCTTGGTCGGCCGGACTTCGATTTTCCCGGGCCGGCCGTGCGAGTGGTACTCGAGGGCGTCCTGGCGCGTGTGCTTGGCGGTCATGCGCCTCCATTGTGCCACACGAAGCCGCCCGCCGCGCCGCCGTCAGGGCACGATCGTGAAGCGCACTGAGGCGGACGAGAGCTGCGGCAGGTTCGCAGCCGGCGGGAAGGCGACCGCGGCGGAATACAGGGTGCGGCCGATCAGCGAACTCAGCCGCCCCGGCGCGAAGCCGAACGAGCCGGCTGCGTGTCCGGCCGCGTCCAGATTCCCGGCGAGTCCCGCGGGATGCATCGCGGCCGGGTAGCGGCCGGCCCAGGTGTTCCACGCCAGCGCATCGGGCGTCAGCGGAATCAGGACGCCGGCCTGCGTCGGGCCGTCGCCGGCCGCAGACACGAGGAAGCGGTACTCCCAGCCAGCGGCCGACGGCGGAAAGTCAAAGTCGAGCGCGACCGTGGAGCCGGAGGCGTCTGACAATTCCGTCGCGGAGGGATTGAGAAAGCGCTCGAAGCCGACGATCTGCACCGTGCCGGGCCCGCTCACGAGTCCGCCCTCGAGCGGAAATGTCACCGCGGACACGGCGGCCTCGGCCAGACCGTCCTGATCCAGATCCCCCAGGCCGACGCAGGCGTGCCCAAGGTAGGCATAATCGAAGTCTCCTTCGCGCTCGTGCAGCAACTCGCCGCTGGCGCCGGACACGATCTGGAAACCGCCGCGGCTGCTGCCCTGCGATCCCGCGATCGTCATGTAACCGCCGCCCATCAGATAGTCCTCCACGCCGTCCCCGTCCATGTCGCCGGCAGCGCCGACGCACTCGCCCAGGTTCTCCGGGCCGATGCCGCCGATCCGGTCCCAGCGCTGCAGCGTCGCGCCGCTGCCGGTCGAGACGAGCAGCACGTAGCCTTGCCAGAGGTAGGTGGGCACGCCGATCAGCAGGTCCCGCTTGCCGTCGCCGTCGCGGTCCGGCACGGCAGCCAGCGAGTGCCCGAGCATGTCGTCGGAGGCGACGCCTTCCCAGCGGCGCAGTTCCAGTCCGGTCGCGCCGGAGAGCACGAGCACGCGGCCCTGTTGATTGGGCATTCCCACCGCCAGCTCCGGGACGAGATCGCCGTCGAGGTCGTCGAGGGCGAGCACCTCGGACACGTAGTGCGGCATGACGAAGGTACCGAGGGGTGCGCCCGTTCTGCCCGAATAGAGATGAATGTGACCGATCACGTAGTGCGTGGGAGTTCCGGTCACGGCCAGGTCCGCGACGCCGTCCTGATCCAGATCGCCCACGATGGCGACGACGAAGCCAAAATAGATCGAGAGCGGAGGAGGCTGCAGCTGATGGAGCACCACGCCGGTGGCTCCGGAGAAGACTTCCACCACGGCGGCACCGGATGCCTGAGACCAGTTGCCCACGAGGTAGTCCGGCACGAGGTCGCCGTCGAGGTCCGCGCCGCCCGCGACGTCCTGCCCGAGCAGATGAAAATCCACGGGCCCGTCGTGGCGCCGGATCAACTGTCCCGTCGCCCCGGAATGCACCAAGACCGCGCCGTTGAAATGAGTGCCGCTGCCCATGCCACCGCGACCGTGCCACGGGGAGCCGATGAGCAGGTCATCCACGCCGTCGCCGTCGAGATCCCCCGCGTTGGCCAGCGCACCGCCGAAGATGTCCTCGTACGCGGCGCCCGAGACGTGAGACCGGAGTTCGGTCCAGGCTCCGCCCACCTGAAGCAGAAGCGGTGCGCAGAGGAGGATCATGCCCTCCACCGTATCACAAAAAGGATCAGCCCCCGAAGGGCAAATTCCGCACCCGCTGGCCCGTCGCCGCGAACCATGCGTTGCCCAGCGCCGGCGCCACCGGCGGCAGGCCGGTCTCGCCCACGCCGGTCGGCTCGGCCTCGCTGTCCAGCAGATGCACGCGAATGTCACGCGGGCAGTCGCTCATGCGCGCGATCGGATAGTCGTGGAAATTGGACTGCTCGATGCGGCCGGCCTTCGCCGTGATCGCGCCGAAGCGCGTCAGGCTGATGCCGAAGAGCACCGCCCCTTCCATCTGCGAGCGCACGCGGTCCGGGTTGACGATCTGGCCGCAGTCGGCGGCGATGTCCACGCGGTGCACGATCATCGCGCCGTTCGCGCCGGCTTCGACTTCCGCCACCGCCGCGACGTAGCCGCAGAAAGAGCGGTGCGCCGCCAGGCCCAGCCCGCGGCCGGCCGGCAGCTTGCGGCCCCAGCCGGCCTCCTTGGCCGCGCGCTCGAGCGTGGCGCGCAGGCGGCCCACGTCCCAGGGATGGCGCGCGAGCGATTCGCCGTAGTTGCCGAAGCGGAAGCCCTCGGCCGCCGGATCCCACACGCGCGGCGCGCCGAGGAGAGCCAACTGATACTCCAGCGGATCGCGCCCTGCCGCGTGCGCGCACTCGTCGGCGAAGGTCTGCACGCCGAACGCGTGGAAGACGTTGCACACTGAGCGCAGCCAGCCGATGCGCACTTTGCCCGGCGCCTCGCCGTTCTCGACGCGCAGCTGCGGCAGATCGAAGGGCAGGTCGCTGAAGCCGAGGCCGACCTCGCCGTCGCTGCCGGCGCTCGCCGCCGCGTCGAAGGTGCTGCCGATCGGCGGAAAGGCGGAGCTTTGCAGCCACGCGGCCGGCATGCCGTCGGGGCCGAGCGCGGCCTGGAAACGCATTGTCGCCACCGCGTGGTAGTAGTCGTGGCGCAGGTCGTCTTCGCGGGTCCACTGCACGCGCACCGGCGCGCCCGCCTCCTTGGCCAGCAGCGCGGCCTCGACCACGAAGTCCGGCTTCGACTTGCGGCCGAAGCCGCCGCCGAGCAGCGTCACGTTGACTTTGACTTTTTCCGGCGGCAGATCCAGCGCCGCGGCGACTTCGTCGCGGGCCGCCTGCGGATTCTGCGTCGGCGCCCAGACTTCGCAGCCCTCGGCGCTCACGCGCGCCACCGCGCACGGCGGCTCCATGGATGCGTGGGCGAGGTGCGGCAGATGGAACTCGGCCTCGAGCAGACGGCTGCCGGCGGACTTCGCCGCGGCGAGGGCCGCGCCGGCGTCGCCGCGCTGCCGCACCACGCGGCCAGGTTTGCGCACCGAGTCCAGCAGTTGCTCGCGGTAGGCCGCGGAGTCGTAGTCGCCGTTCGGGCCGTCGGTCCACTCTAACGTCAGATGCTTCCGGCCCTGCAGCGCCGACCAAGTGTCCCGCGCCAGCACCGCTACGCCGCCGAGCGGCCGGAACCCCGGCGGCGTCAGGCCGTCGGGCATGCGGATCACGCGCGTCACGCCGGGCACCGCGAGCGCCGCGGCGTCGGAATAATTCTTCACCATGCCGCCGACCACCGGCGGGCGCTCGATCACGGCCGTGAGCATGCCCGGCAGCCGCACGTCGGCGCCGAAGATCGCGCTGCCGGTCACGATGCCCTGAATGTCCGCGATCGGCGCGCCTTCCTTGCCGATGAGGCGCCACTCGGAGCGCTTCTTGAGCGCGACTTGCTCCGGCGCCGGCGGCGCGATCTTGGCGGCGGCGGACGCCAGCTCGCCGAAGCCGAGGCTGCGCCCGCTCGCGGCGTGCAGCACCTGGTGTTGCGCGGCCTTGCACTCGCCGCGCGGCACGCCCCAGCGCTCGGCGGCGGCGGCTTCCAGCATCCAGCGCGCGGTCGCGCCGATGCGGCGCATCGGCGTGAAGGATTCGCGGATGCTGCGCGAGCCATCGGTGTTCTGCGAACCGTAGCGGTCGTCGCCGAGAGCCTGCGCGACGGTCACGCGCGCCCAATCGGCTTCCATCTCGTCGGCGAGCACCATCGGGAGAGTGGTGCGGATGCCGGTGCCCATCTCCGAGCGGTGCGCGACGATGGTGACGGCGCCGTCGCTGGCGAGCGCGAGGAAGAGGTGCGCCTGCCAGATTTCATCCGGCTCGTTCGCCGTCAGCACCCGCAGTGGGCCGCCGGCCGCGCGCGGCAGCGCCAGCACGAAGCCGCCGGCCGCCGCCAGCCCGCTGAGAAAGCCGCGGCGCGAGAGGAGGTTCGGGCTCATCGCGGCGCGCCCGCGGCCAGATCCGCGGCGGCCTCGAGAATGGCGGCGCGGATGCGCGGGTAGGTGCCGCAGCGGCAGAGGTTGCCGGACATCCAGGCGTCCACGTCGTCGGGCGTGGGCTTCGGCGTGGCCTGCAGGAAGGCCGCCGCCTGCACGATCTGCCCCGCTTGACAAAATCCGCACTGCGGCACGGCGTGCGCGGCCCAGGCGCGCTGCAGGGCGTGGCCGCCGTCGGGCGCGATGCCCTCGATGGTCGTCACTTCGCGCGCGCCGACGGATTCCGCGGTGAGGAGGCAGGAGCGCGCCGCCTCCTTGCCGTCGAGCAGCACCGTGCAGGCGCCGCACAGCCCGGTGCCGCAGCCGTACTTGGTGCCGGTGAGGCCGAGCCGGTCGCGCAGGATCCACAGCAGGGGCATCTGCGGAGGTACGTCCTCGAGCTCGTGGGCGGTGCCGTTGACGCGGAGGGTGACTGCCACGCCGATCAGACTAGCAGGCGCGGCTTGTCACCGCGCGTCACGTCACGGCAGAACCAGGATCTCGACGGCCTGCGAGGCGGCCTCGGGCAGCGGTGCTCCGAGCGCGGGGTAGACGATCGCGGCGAAGGCGATGGTGGCGCCGACGCGGGCGCTCAGGGCGGAGGCGGGGATGCTCGCTCGGGGATCGGCGCGGCCCCAGTCGTCGAGGAGGCCGGCGAAACCCTGGGCGTTGATCTGAGGAGGATATTGCATGCCCAGCGTGCGCACGACCCAGTCGTCCAGCACGAGAGGCACGTCCACTCCCAGAGTGAAGCGGCCGCGGCCGGAGGCAGAGGCGAGCACCTGGTAGGGGCGGCCGGCGTAAGTGGGGCCCAGGTTCACGAGGAACTCGAGGTTGCCGCCGGAGGATGCGGACAGGTCGCGCTGCTGGCAACGCAGTCCGAGTCGGTAGCTCATGACGTTGACCAACCCGGCGTCCGCGTACCCGCGATTGTCCACCTGCCGTGAGGCCACGCTCCACTCGCCGGCGCCGTCGCCATCGAGGTCGCCGAGGTTGGCAAGTTCACTCCCGAACCAGTCGCCGGCATTCGAGCCCATGGTGAGATTCAGGAATTGTCCGTCAGCTCCTGAGTAGATCGCGACGGCTCCCACGTCGAGCGCCTGGGCCGTTCCATGCCGGAAACAGCCGACGGCGAGGTCGGGCAGCCCGTCCCCATTGAGATCGTCGAGGCCTTCAACGGCCGATCCGAACCCCCCGAACTGGCGATCATTGAGGATGGTGCGAATGACGCTGCCGTTCGCGCCGGAAAAAATCGTGGCGGACGTGCTGTAAACGACCGAAACCAGGTCGCCAATGCCGTCTGCGTCCAGATCTCCGATTGGCGAGAAGCGTTCCCCCACGAGGGGAGTTCTGACCGAGTAGAGCAGAGAGCCCGTCACGCCGGAATGGACTCGCAGTTCGATGTCCAGATAGTCGTGCCAGACGAGAAGCGCCACGTCGGCGAGTCCATCACCGCTCAGGTCAGTGACGGCGCTGACGTCGAGGAAATAGTCGCCGGGTGACGAAATCGCGAACCTAGGCGACAGGCTGGCGCCCGAGAACACGTAGGCTTTGCTGTTGTTGTAGAGCTGGTTGCAAACTACGAAGTCCGGATGTAGGTCGCCGTCAAGGTCCTCGCCGCCGGAGGCGAAGCATCCGAGGTACTCGTTCCCTCTCGTTCCGGTGATCTCCAACAAGATGGCGCCTGTGCGGGAAGAGTGAATGGCAAAACGCCCAGAGTCGTAGAGGCCGGGCGGGTCAAAAAGGTCTTCGCCCGCGAAAAGATCTTCCCTGCCATCACCATCCTGGTCTCCGACCCGGCAAGTGGAGCGGCCGAATCCTCCGTCGCGCATCGTGCCGTCCACGCGCTGAAGCGTTCGGCCGTCGCGAGAGGAGAGCACGTAAACGGATCCGTAGTTGATTGCGGGGTAATCAGTGCCGGGGGCTCCGGCCAGCAGATCCGGCCGGCCATCGCCATCCTGGTCGCCGATGACGGCCACGCTGGTGCCTAACTGATGCCCGTCACGCAGACCCAGCCGCGCCCACTCCTCCGGCGCGACGCCGTATTGCTGAACGGCGAAACACTCGAGTATCACGAGCAGTGCGGCACTCATGGCAGGATGGAGAACTCGATGGCAGACGAGGAAACGCCGGGTTGGTTGGCGCCAGGCGGCGTTGCGACCGCCGCGAATCGGAGGGAGCGTCCCGCCAACGCGACAGTTTGCTGAGAAGCGACCCCGAAATAGCCAGCCGCGCGGCCGGCTCCATCGAGGACTCCGCTCAAGCCGGCTTGAATCAGGTAAGGCGGGTAAGACGCAGTGGCGAACTGACGCAAGAGCCGGTCAGGCGTCAGCGGGATCTCCACGCCGTGGATGAAGGAGCCAGGCGGACCTGCGGATGCCAGAATCAGGTAACTCCATCCCGCGGCGGTGGGCGGCATCGCAACCTCGAGGGTGCTCAGGCAGGCTTGGCCGGCGACGTAGTGCCACGGACGCAGGCTCAACCAGGTCTCGGCGCCGAAAAGCTCCACGACTCCCGCGCCTTCGCCCCCGGCGCCGGTCCGTGTCGGCGCGCCGCAGGCAATTTCCGATCTCGAATCTCCGTTGAGATCTCCAACCAAGATCGCCTCAGTGCCGAAATTGTCATAGATTAAAGCCGCCAGCAATCGCGAGATTTCTTGCGCGTTGCGGTCGTATATGAACACCGCGCCTTGCGGAGATCCTGGACTCGCCTGCCAATTGGGAGAGAACACTGTGAAGTCCGGGGAGCCGTCGCCGTCGTAGTCGGAGCCGCCGGAAATACGCGTTCCAAAGTAGTCGTACTTCCGGTCTCCGTCCAACCGGAACAGCAAGCTTCCGTCAGCTCCGGAAAGTCCGAGCACGGTGCCTGCGCCTGTCAGGCTGCCGACGTAGGCGCCGGGATAGGCACACAGGACGTCCGGAATGCTGTCCTCGTCCAGGTCGCCTGCGGAAGCCAGTTCGTAGCCGATCCGGACTGTCGTGACGTTGCTTCGGAGGGTATTGACAATCATTCCGGAGGCGCCCGCAACGACGTAAACCGCTCCTTGACCAAAACCTCCTCCAGAAGGCACCCCGGTGGCGCCGACGATCAGGTCAGGGATGCCATCGAGGTCCATGTCCTCGGTGGGGGCGACCGTTGTTCCGAAGCTGCCGTCCTCGACCAGGCCCTCGGTGCGGAAGAGCAGAGCGCCGGAACCAGACGAGTGGGCGCGGATGACCCCCGGGTCGTTCACGCCGTTGAGTCCCTGATCTGTGCGCGCGGCGACGGCGAAGTCGCGCCTGCCATCACCGTCGAGGTCGCCGACTTGGACGCAGTTGTGAATCTCGTCCGAGGCATCGGATGCCAGACGGAATATCTCAGAACCGTTGCGCCCGGAATAGACGTGAACGATGCCATCCACTCCCGGCAATGCCTCGCGCATGGAATCAAACACGAAGAAGTCGTCGTAGCCGTCGAGATCGAAATCGTCCATGCCTCCCATCGAGGCGCCGTACCGGGTGGTCCGGTTCGGATCGTCCGTACGGCGCAAAGTGTGAAGAACTGCGCCGTCCAATCCCGAGATCACGCGCACCACCGCCTCCTGATTGCCGTTGTGCGCGCCGGGAGGCTGGTTGGAGGCTATGAGGTCGCCAACGCCGTCCGCGTTGACGTCTCCAGCTGATTCGACCTGCTGACCGAGGTGTTCGTACCGGCCCGCGCCTTCGACCTTGATCCAGAGCGCCGGGGAGGTTCCTCCTTGCGCAGAGGCGATGAGTGACAGCAGGATGAAGGCGCTCATGGCAAGAATGTCAGCGGCGAGGGGAGTGAGACGGTGCCAAGTTCGGCGATGCGTCCGTTGCCGTCGAGCCGGATGCTCGCCGCCGCCAGCCACACAGTTCTGCCTACCCAAGGCAAGGCTTCTCCAGGCAGGAAATCAAGATACGAGTTCGCTTGGGCCTGGAAGTCCAGTCGTCCCTTTGGCCAGTAGGCAAAAGGCGGATAAAGCCCCTGTGACGTCTGCGCGAGCAGCCTCGAAGGCGTGAGTGGAATCGTCATGCCTGCAACGCTTGACGAGCCCGCGGCGGTGGAGACGAGGAGCCTATAGTAGAAATACTGTTCCAGGAGCGGGAAATCGAGCGGGAGATCCACGCGGCCTCCCGCGCTTGCGCTGACTGACAGGGCAGAGAGACCGAGCACAGGATTCAGGAAGCCGGTCCAGATTTCAGCACTGGCGTAGCCCGCATTGGAGGTGTAACGCGTCGAGCCAGGGAACCCGATCACCAGGTCCGGCCCTGGTTGCAGGTCGAAATCCGCCGATCCCGAGAAACTGACCGCCGGCGAATTGGCCATCAAGGAAGAGAGGATCCATTTGGGCTCCTCCTCAGGCAATGAGTAGACCTGCATCCCGCTTCCGCCGATGGCCAGTTCTGGCCGACCGTCGGCGTCCTGATCACCGATTTGCCCCAGAGACTCAATCTCAATCTCCGTACGGGCGAGGGTGAGCAGCACCTGTCCCGTTTCGCCTGAGTAGACGAGTACCGAATCTCCGTATCCGTACCAGCTGCCGTACTCGGCAATTGCGTAATCGTCGCGCAAGTCGCCGTCGAGATCTGCAATCCAGGACAAGACCGTGCCTTTCACCGCGGAATTGTTGTCTCCGTGCGTGCGAATCAGGGCGCCGGTGAGGCCGTTGAAGAGCGCGACTCCGCCTTCTTCATGGCCGGCGAGAATGTCGGCGACACCGTCGAAGTTGCAATCGCCTCGCGCGTCCACGTCGCTCGCGAAACCGTCACTGCGCACGAAGGGGGATGGAATCGTGTGCAGAACAGCGCCGCTCGCTCCGGACAGAATCATCAAGGAACGGGATCCGCCGGTCACGACGTCCGGAATCAGGTCGCCGTCAAAGTCTCGGAATAGTGAAATGCTCGGCGTGGCGTTGGATCCGCCGCCCGGCGACTGCTCCCAGATCAGAGCGCCATCCGCACCAGAGCAGAGCCGGGCGCGCGCGGTGTCACGCACCAGGATGTCGGGCACTCCATCGAGTGTGAGGTCGCCTGAGGACGCGATTGAGCGATGTCCTGGAACGTGTCCACTCGAATAACTTGCAGGCAAGCGGAAGAGAAGCGCGCCCATGGCGCCCGAATGCACGTGCACGTCCTGTCCAGTGCCTTCCGTTGCCGTGGCGGCGAAGTCGCTCACGAGGTCTCCGTCCAGATCGCCGAGCACCGCAACGCAGCGACCGAAGTCGCTGCCCCAGTTGGGATGCGCGACGGTCGAGTGGTGAGCCATGTCGTAATAGCCGAATTGTTGCGCGCCGAGCAGGAGAGTGAAGAGGCAGCACATGACGAAACAACTCTAGCACGAGTGCGCGCGGGCGCCCGCGGTTCCTAGCAACCGGCCGCGTGGGCGAGCCGCAGCGCCGTCTGCAGATGCTGCGCGTCCCGCAGCCCTTCCGCGCCGTTCGGCAGCAGGAACTCCGGCTGCCGGCCCGCTTTCCACGCCAGATAAGCCAGCCCGGCCTTGTAAGAAGAGGTGGGGGTCTGGAAGAGGTGCTGGCCGAGCGGCTCGCAGGGTTCCATCAGGCGCAGGAATTCGGCGGCGTCGTTGCGCGTGAGCGCGGTGAGCGCGCGGCCGGCGGGAGCTGCGATCGCGTCCAGGACGCCGAGCAGCGCGTGGCTGAAGTCGCCGAGGGCCACGAGCCGGCCGGCGAATTCGGTCCAGCGCAGGACCGGCGGCGGCAGCGTGGGGGCGGGAGTCGCGGCAGCGGCGTCGCCGCCGAGAATCAGGCGCGCGAAGTGGAAGTCGTCGCCGGTGAGCACGAACTGGTCGCGCGGCAGCAGTTCGCGGCGCACGCGCACCTCGAGCGCGGCGTCGAGCAGCGACAACTTGCAGGCGCGCGCCTTCGTCGGCTCCAGCGCCATCACTTGGCTGAAAGTGTCGCCGGGGAAGTAACCCGCGAGCGCCGGCAGAAACATCGGGCCCAGCCAGTGCACGATCACCGGGCCGCGCGCCTGGCGGAAGATGGAGCCGTAGACGTCCAGGTAGACGGCCGGCTCGGCGCGGTTCAAGGACAGCCAGGGCATCGGCAGGATTACGGGAACGCCGCCGTGTCCTGCGATGAACGCGCACTGCTCGACCACCGCGTCCACCAGATCGGCCGGGCCGCGGATCGAGGCGCG
>CAYVPL010000068.1:0-11463 GCA_964453755.1 uncultured Planctomycetales bacterium | reverse complement strand
CAGCGGTCCCGCCGGCGCTGCGAAGCGCAGGCTGAATCCGCCGCGAGCGCCGCCGACGAACACGAGGTTGACGCCGGCGCGCAACAGCACCGGCACGCCCGCGTAACCCAAGCGGAAGAGGTCGCCGGTGAAGCCGTCGCCGTTGACGAACAGGCGCCCGGCGCCGCTCAACTGCGCAATCCACACAGCCTCCGTTTCCGCCCGCACTTCGGCGTAAGCCCAGCCGCCGCCGCGCACGCTCACTGCGCCGTCGGCGTCCGCGGCCTGCGCGGTCCACGCGCCGGCGCCGCTGGTGCCGCGCAGTTCGCCGCCGAGCGCCGGCGGCGGGCTGGCAGGATCCAGCAGGTGCGCGGCGAAGACGGCGTCGCCGCTGAAGGGGATGCGTCCGGCCGGATCCAGGGGCGGCATCAGCAGCCAGTTCTGCACGACGGGCGCGACCGACGCGCGCGGCGCCGGGTCGCCGAACTCGGTCAGGCCTTGCGCGTCGCGCTGCGGAGCGAGGGCCGCGGCCCCCCAGAAGAGGATCTCGAGAACGGCGCTCATCAGCCCAGATGGTAGGCTTTCCTCATGCTCGGCTTCTTCCTCACCCTCGCCCTGGCTCAGGAGCCGGCTCTCGATCTGCTGCACGTTCCGGTGCGCACGCCCGCGCAACTCGCCCGGTTGGAAACTCTTCTGGATGACGTGGACGAGCACCATCCGGCGCTCGCGGCGGGCTACGCCATCGTCTACGCCACCGCCGCCGAGCGGGCCGCCCTGAGCGCGGCGGGCATCGGCTACAGCGTCCAAATTCAGGATCTGCAGGCGTGGTACGAGGCGCGCGCCGCCGCCGATCCCGGCACCCGTGGCGGCCCGGTCGGCTCGATGGGCGGCTTCCGCACGCTGGCGGAACTGGTCGCCGAGATGGATCGCCTGGCCGCGGCCCATCCGCAGTTCGTTTCGGCCAAATTCTCGATCGGCAATTCCTTGCAGGGCCGCCCGATCTACGCCTTCCGCATCAGCAGCACTCCCGGCGTCCACGATCCCGCCAAGCCGGTGGCCTGGTTCGACGCGCTGCACCACGCCCGTGAGCCGATGTCCGCCGAGGCCCTCCTGCGCTTCGCCGGCTTCCTCGCCGCCAACGCCGGCAGCGATGCCGACGCCGCGCGCATCGTGGCGACGCGCAACTGCATCTTCATCCCCTGCGTCAATCCCGACGGCTACGAATACAATCGTCAAACCAATCCGAACGGCGGCGGCATGTGGCGCAAGAATCGCCGCAGCAATGGCGGCGGCTCCACCGGCGTGGATCTGAACCGCAACTACGGCTGGGAGTGGGGTCCGCAGTGGCAGGGGTCGAGCAGCGATCCGAACAGCGAGACCTACCGCGGCACCGCGCCGTTCAGCGAGCCGGAGACCGTCGTGCTGCGCGATTTCCTCGCCCTGCAGACGCCGGCCATGAGTCAGTCCTGCCACACCTACGGCGATCTTCAGCTCTACTCCTGGGGCTATGACAACGTCGTCACGCCGGACGACGCGGCCTTGCGCGCCTACGGCCTCGACATGAGTTCCGTGAACGGCTACCAGACCGGCACGATCTGGCAGGTGCTCTACCTCGCCAACGGCGGCAGCACGGACTATCACTACGGCCAGCACGGCACCTTCGCCTACACGCCGGAAATCGGCGGCGAGAACGACGGCTTCTGGCCCTCCCCTTCGCGCATCGACGCGCTGGCGGCCGACGCGCACCGCCCCTTGCTGCGCACCGCGGAATGGTCCGGCGCCTGGGTCGAGTTGCTGGCCCCGCATTGGACCGAATCCAGCGGCGACGGCGACGCCGATCGGGAGGCGGGCGAGAGCTGGCTGCTGAGCCTCGACTTGCGCAACGGCGGCCTGGCCGCAGTCAACGGCCTGCTGGCGGCTGCGACGAGCAGCCCGTACGCCACGGTGAGCGGCGGCCCGCTGCCGCTCGTGCTCGCCTCGCGCGCCACGGGCACGAGCGCCTCGTTCACGATTGACTTCGCGCCCCAGGCCCCGGCCGGCGCGCCGATCGTGCTGGATCTGGCCTTCGACTACGAAGGCTTGGTGGACGAGCGTCCGCTGAACGTGCTGCTCGGCGGCCAACGCCTGCTGGCGCGCGACGCCATGGAGAGCAACGACTTCGGCTGGACGGCCAACAACGCCACCAACTGGTCGTGGGTGCGGGCCAATCCCGAGCCCACCTCGACCGGCGGCGCGGCCGCGCAGCCCGGCGACGATCACAGCAGCGCCGGCACTCTGTGCTGGGTCACGGGCGCGGCGGCCGGCTCCTCGGTCGGCGCCAACGACGTGGACGGCGTCGCCCGTCTGACTTCTCCCAGCCTGAACTTGTCCGAGTTCACGAACGTGGAGCTCGCCTACTGGCGCTGGTTTGCCAACGATCCTCCCGGCGGCGGCAACGACCGCTTCGTCGCCGAGGCCAGCCCCGACGGCGGCGTCAATTGGGTCCAACTGGAAAGCGCGGCCAACCAGAACTCCTGGCAGG
Organism: uncultured Planctomycetales bacterium; assembly: GCA_964453755.1. Lineage (GTDB taxonomy): Bacteria > Planctomycetota > UBA1135 > UBA1135 > UBA1135 > JAQBVK01. Next base: position 8,963 of record CAYVPL010000068.1, on the reverse strand, counting down.
AAGTGCTGATCCCGCTCGAAAACTTCATTCCGCTCACCGACCGCGTGCGCATCCGCTTCACGGTCGCCGACGATCCGAACGACGACATCACGGAAGGCCTGGTGGACGATCTGGAGCTGCGCACGCGCAGCAGCGCCCCCACGCTGGCGCTCTACGGCCCGGCGGCGGCCGGCGCGACGGCGCAGTTCTTCGTGGACGGCCTGGCCGGCGGCAGTTTCGACCTCGCGTACTCCTTCCAGCGCACGGCGGGCAGCAACGTCGGCGGCATTGACGGCAAGCTGTATCTGGGCAATCCGCTGGCGCCGTTCGCATCCGGCCTCTGCGACGCGGGCGGCCTGGGCAGCTTCTTGCTCGCCTTCCCGGCCAACGCGGCCGGCCGCACCGTGCATTTCCAGGGGGTCGCCGGACTTGGCGGCCCGCAAGCGGCATTCACGAACGCGCTGAGTCTGACATTCCCCTAGCGAAGCTTTCGTGCGCGTCGTCAGCTGGAACGTCAACTCGGTGCGGACCCGGCTCGAGCGCCTGCTGGGTCTGCTGGCCCGGCACGAGCCCGATCTGGTCTGCCTGCAGGAGACGAAGGTCGAGGATGCCGGTTTTCCGCACGGCGCCATCGAGGCGGCCGGCTACCGCGCGGAGACCTTCGGGCAGAAGACCTACAACGGCGTGGCGCTGCTGGCGCGCGAGGGAGTGGAACTGACGGAGACCGGACGCGGCTTCACGGCCGACCCGATTCCCGAGCAGGCGCGCGTCATCCACGGCCTCTGCGGCGGCATCCGCTTCGTCAATCTCTACGTCGTCAACGGCCAGGAGGTCGGCAGCGAGAAGTACGCGCTGAAATTGCGCTGGCTCGACGCCCTCGCGGCGTGGCTGACGACCGATTTCCGCCCCGCGGATTCGCTGGTGCTGCTCGGCGACTTCAACGTGGTCCCCGCCGACCTGGACGTGCACGATCCAGCCGCCTGGCGGGAGAAGGTGCTGTGCTCGACGCCGGAGCGGGAGCGGCTGCGGCGCCTGCTGGACTGGGGCACGCAGGACCTGTTCCGCCGGCTCGAGCCGGGCCCTGGCCACTATTCCTGGTGGGATTACCGTTCCGGAGCCTTCGAGCGGGACCATGGCTTGCGGATTGACTTGGCTTTGGGCACCGCGCAGGCCGCCGCCCGCTGCACCGCGGCGCGCCTGGACCGGGAGGAGCGCAAGCCCGGGGCCTGGGAGGCCAAGCCCTCCGACCACGCGCCCCTGCTGTTGGATTTCTCGGGTTGAGCGCCTCAAGGCGCCCGGCCCCGGGGCCGATAAGCGTCATGAACCCTTCACCTCGCAGATCTCGGTCGAAGGCACGCGTTTTACCCCACCAACACACAACAGCAATGATGAAGATGAAGCGCCAAGCAGGTTTCACGATCATCGAGATGCTGATCGTGGTCACCATTCTGGCCATGCTCGCAGGCATCTTGATTCCCGTCCTCGAGGACGCCGCCAAATCCTCGCGCGACGCCCGTCGTGCGGCCGACCTGAAGAACGTCCAAGCGGCTCTCGAGTCGTACAAGCGTGTCGTCGGCACGTACCCGAACACCGGTGACGAGTGGTTCGGCGACATGAGCGACAACGGCGGCTACGGTTACGACATCGCGGGTTACATCCCCAACGTCGTGCCCGATTACCTCCCGGCCCTGCCGAAGGATCCGGACAGCCGGTACCCGACCGCCTCGGCCGGCTACATGTACCGTTCGGACGGCGTGAACTACAAGATGGTCTGCGACGGCACTCCTGAGTCCTTCCCCGCTGGCAACCCGTTCTACGATCCGCAGCGCGCCGCCACGGCGTGGCAGATCAGCAGCCCGGGCGGCTACAACTGGTAAGGAATCGCCGAGGGAACTCGGCATGACCGAGTCATCGATACGCCGCCGGCGCGCAAGCGCCGGCGGCTTCTTTTCATGGAGAGGGCGGACGGGGTTGCCGCCAATGCAGGCATGTCTTTCGCCATCCCCAAGGAACTCATCGCGGTCGTGGGAGTTGCACTCCTGGCCGGAGTCCTCCTGCCAGAACTGACGGTGGACATCGAGAAGTGTGGCGGGAGCCGCGACGCGCGCCGGGCTGCCGACCTCAAGAACGTGCAGGCCGCCCTCGAGTCCTACCGCAGGGATCACGGCGCCTATCCCAGCACCGATTCACAGTGGCGTGGCGATGCCGGCGATTTCGGCTCTCACAGCTACGACGCCGCGGGCTTCATCCCGGGCCTGGTGCCGAATTACCTTCCTGCGCTGCCTAAGGATCCTGATACCCAGCATCCGACCATCGCTTCCGGCTACAGGTATCGCTCCGACGGGGTGGACTACAAGATGATCCTCGACGGCACTCCGGAGACGTTTCCCTCGGGCAACCCGTTCTACGACCCGGAACGCCCGGCCACCTCCTGGCAAGTCAGCAGCCCCGGCGGATTCCACTGGTAGCCCATTGGATCCTTCAGTCCGATTGGCAAAAAGCCGACAAGGGGAAGGAATGAGTGCGCGCTCACGCTCCGGTTTCACGATCATCGAAATGCTGATCGTGGTGACGATTCTCACGCTCCTGGCCGGGATCTTGCTGCCCATTCTCGAACAGGAAGCCACCCGCGCCCGCGATGGCCGGCGCGCCGGCGACCTGCGCTCGGTGGCCAGCGCCCTGGCGGCTTACAAGTCCGTGACAGGCACCTTCCCCGACACCGGCAACGAGTGGTGGGGAGATTCCGCGACCTACGGCAACTACGGCTACGACGCATCGGGCTACATCCCCGGCATCGTGCCCGACTTCCTGCCCTATCTGCCGAAGGATCCGAATCCGGCCTACCCGAACGCGACCGGAGCGGGCTACATGTATCGCTCGGACGGCCAGGATTTCAAATTCGTGATCAATGCCACGCCGTCGATTTACCTGATCAGCAACCCCTTCTACGATCCGCAGCGTCCGGACAGCGGCTGGCAGGTCAGCACGCCGGGCGGCTACGACTGGTAGGCGGCGTCCCAGCGGCGCCCACGCTCCGGATATTCTGGAGGAGCCGCATGCGCGCAGCCTGCCTCGTCGCGCTCCTCCTCCCGGCCGCTTGCGCGGCCCCGCTGCCCCAGGATCCCGCGGCGGCCTACGAAAAGTTGCGCGAGCGTTATTCACGCAGCGGCAGCATCGAGCTCGACGGCACGCTGGTCACGCCAGGCCGCAGCATCCAATTGCGCCTGCGCGCCGCGCCGCCCGCATCCGGCTCGCTGGAGATCGTCACCACCGACGAGTTCCTCGGCGAAGCGCAGACCGAGACGCAGCGCTGGGTCGGCGACGGCTCGGCCATTTATCTGCTGAACGAGGAGCGCCGGGAGTGCGTGCTGACGGCGGCCAGTTGGCGGCAGTTCGAAGCGCTCGAGCTGCTCGATTTTCTCGCCCCGGCATGGACGCGAGGCCAGCCCCCCCCCGCGGCCCGCGTCGAATGGGCCGATCCGGCGCGCAGCGCCTTGCGTCTCCTGGACGCCGACGGCGCTCCGATCCGCGAATACGGGCTATCCGGCGGCCTGATCAGCACCGCTGCGGGCTACGGCGCCGACGGTGAATGGACCTTCACGGCCCGGCGCACCGTCTTGCAGGATGGCCCCCCCCCGGCGGGCTTCGCGGCGCAGTTGCCGGAGAACTACGCGATCCTGGGCACGCCGTATGACGAATTCAATCACCTGCGCGGCCTGCTCGAGCCCGGCGAGTTCGCGCCGGAGATCACTCTCGTCGATCTCGACGGCGGCGAGCGCACTCTGTCCGAGTTCCGCGGCCGGCCCATCCTGATCGCTTTCTGGTTCTACCACTGAGCGGGCTGCCGCGAGGAGCTGCCCAGGCTCCAGCGACTCTGGTCGGAGGCGCGCGAACAGGGCATCGAACTGACGGTGATGGCCGTCAACTTCCAGGACGACGGCGCCACGGTGGCCGCGCACTGGCGATCCAACGGGCTGACGTTCCCGACCTTTCTCCAGCACGGCGACTCGGCCAGCCGCGCCTTTGGCGTGGAGTTCTACACCTCCATGTTCCTGCTCGACGGAAATTTCCAGGTGCAATGGCGGGATCACCGGCTGATCGAGCCGGAAGTGAAGAAAATCCTCGGGATGAAGCCTTAAGCGGGGCCCCGGCCGGGCCGTCAAGGCGGGGATGACTTGCTTCACCCTTCTGATGGCCGCCCTCCTGCAGCAGACCCCCGCCGCAGGCCCTGAGATCTCGCCCGTGGAGACCTGGAATCAGGTCCAGCAGCGCTACTCCAGCGCGGGCGTGGTCGGATTCCGCGCCGAGGGCCGTGTGCTCTCGACCCGCCCGGCCTACGCCGGCCGCACCGTGGCGCAGATCAGCGCGAACGTGGCCGTCGCGCGCTCCGGCTTCGGCAGCGTGGAGGTGACGGTGCAGACCGGGCTCGGCGACGAGGCCAAGATTTCACGCGTGTCCAGCCTCGGCACCGAAGAGGGCGTGTTCGCCGTCGACTGCGAAGAGAACTTCGCCTACTCCTGCGGCGACGACTGGGCCACGTCCGGCGAGCTCGATGACTTCGCCTTCCTGGGACCGGCCTGGTCCGCGGCGGCCGCGCGCGCCGGCGCGCCCAGTTCCGTCAGCTTCGTGCCCGCGCACGCGGAGCATCCGGGCCTGCAAGGCCTGCGCGTGCGCTGGGGCAAGCCTAACCAGCCGGCAACCACGACGATCTTCTGGCTGGACTCCGACGGCTTCGTCAGTTCCGCCGACGTCCGCCTCGACGCCGAGACGGTTCTGCATTGGAACTTCAGCAATTGTCAACTCAGCGACGAGCAGGCGACGCCGCTGCAGGCCGTGGCCCTGCCGGCCGGCTGCAAGCGCGATTCCGGCCAGGCGGTCGAAGCCGCGGCTCCGCCGACGGAGACCGTCGAGCCCGAGCCCGTCGTGACGGAGAACGAGGACCCCGAGAACGAGGATCCCGAGTAGGCGCGTCCTACTTGAGTCCCGCGGCGCTGCCGGCGGTCTTGGCAACAAGATCGGCCGGCAGCAGGTTTTTCGGGCTTTCCTGCTCCCATAGCAGATTGGCGATCTTCCATGCGCCGGCGACGCGCACCAGTTGGATGCAGTTCACGCCGCGCATCACTTCGCCCGCGGCCGCCGTCGCCATGCGCCCCTCGTAGGCGCTGAAGACCTGCACGACGTTGCCGAAGCGCTCGGCGCGCCGGCCGAGTTCGCGCTCGGTGAAGCCGCCTTGGACGATCATGTCGCCGGAGCGCTTCACGTACTCATCCGGAGTCAGCACGAGCAGGCGCGACCCGCCTTCGGCCGTCGGCACGGAAACCATCATGCGCGCGCCTTCGGCGAACTGCGCGCGAAAGGCGTCCCAGTCCCGCTCCTGGCCGACGGGGCCCGAAATGGAGGCGTAAAGGGCGGTGACGGCGTTCTCCCAGCCCGGCTCGGCTCCCGCAACGGCCGGAGCGGCGGGCTCCTGCGCGGCAGAGGAGAGCAGCAGCGGGAAGCTCGCCAGCGCGGCGGCCAGGGACAGGTGCAGGATCGGCTTCATGGTTGGCAGAGCGTACGAGCCGCAGGCGTTAGGATTGGCGTCTTCCATGCTGAATCCGCTCCTGCTCCTCTTGGCGGCGCCCTGCGTTCAGGAACCGGCCGTCGCCGCCCCGCCTGACATCAATCCCGCCATGCAGGCCTGGGAGCAACTGCAGCAGCGGCTGGCCGCGGCGCAGGCCATGCAGCTGGATGCGCGCATGGAATTGTCGGATTCCTCCATCGCGCCGGAAGAAATGCAAGCTGTGAAGATGCAGATCCAGCTGAAGCTCGCGCGTCCCGGGCACGGGACGGCCAGCTGGACCACTGTGTTCGGCGAAGGCGAGGAGGCCGAGACCGTCGTCATTGACTGGATCGGCACCGGCGACCAGGTGTACGCGGTGGACCATGAAGACAAAGTGGCCTTCGTCGAAGGCGCGGAGTGGAAGGACTCGGAGTTCGGCTACTTCCTCCCCTTCCTGGGGCCCAGTTGGTGCTCGGGCAGCCTGGAGGTGCGCGAGGTCTCTCCGCTTCCCCCCCCCGCCGAGCATCCTGACTGGCGAGGTTTGAAAGTCCTGGGCGCGGCGCCGCCTCAGGAGGACGACGTGGACGACTCCCTGGAGGGCGTGCCGGAGGAGATGATCGAGATGCAGGTCTGGCTGGCGCCCGACGGCGCGATCCGCCGCGCCGTGACTTCGCTCGGCGACACCGCAAAGATGAGTTTCGAAATCGACCTCATCACCCTCTCGGAGAAGGCCGATCTCGAAAAATTCCGAATGACGATGCCCGAGGGCTACGAAATTCTGGACGAGGCGGAAGAAAGTCCCGCCGAGGAAGAGTTCAGCCTCGACGGCTCGCTGCTGCCGGTCGGCGCCCAGGCGCCCGAGGCGCTGCTGATCGGCCTGGACGACGTCGAGTTCACGCTGTCCTCCCTGCAGGGCAAGACCGTGCTGCTGAACTTCTGGTTCTTCCACTGAAGCGGCTGCAAAGAGGAGCATCCGCAGCTCCAGAGCCTCTGGTCAGAGGTGAGCGGAAAGAGGAAGGACGTCGTTTTCCTCAGCGTGGACCTGGGCGACGACAAGGCCGTGATCGCGAAGTACTGGATGGAGATGGGCTTCACGATGAAGCCCGTGATGCAGAAGGGCGAAACCGTCAGCGCGGCCTTCGGCGTGCAGTACTACCCGACCAACTACCTGATCGGCCCGGACGGCAAGGTGCTGTGGCGCGCCGTCGGCTGGGACGAAGCGGCGCTGCGCGCGGCGCTCAATCCGGCGCCGGCGCCGAAGTAGGCGCGGCTGCGACGGATCGAGCGCGCTCGCGCAAGTGCGCCGCCAGGTCCAGAGCGGTTTTCATCAAAGTCAGAACCACGAGGGCCGCGGCGGGCGCCTCAAACGCGAGCATCAGCGCGCCGCCGGCCAGCACGGTCAGGTGCATCACCAGGATGCGGCCGTAAGGCTTCAGCATTTCCAGCTGCGGCGAGGCGGTGCGACGCTCACCACCAAACAGAAAGTGGGCGATGACGGAGTAACCGTGGCTCAAGACCAGCGCGAGGAGCGCCCACCCGACGCCGGGGATCGACCGAACCGCAGTGAGGGTAGCCGCGGACCCGAAGGGATCGCCGGCTCCCGGATTGGTCAGGAAGGTCAGAACGAGCGCGTGCCCCATGCAGAAGAGCCCGAAGTGCACGAGGAAGAACGGCACGAGGAAGACGCGTGCGATGCCGGGCAGTGGCGCTGCGCCCGCGGTGGCGATGCGCACTGCGGCGCACGCGCCGATCACCAGATTCTCGAGCCAGTAGAGCCACAGCAGGGCGCCGGCATCCCAATCGAGGGCGAACACTCCCCACAAGGGCACTGCGTTCGCGGCCATGAGCAGCCACGCGGAGCGCGGCCAGCTCCGGGGTGGTGGCAGGATGCTCACGCCCCCGGCCACGGCGCGCAGCCGATCTCTTGCCGCACCTCAGCAACCTGCACCGCGCGGCCTGCGCGCGCGCTGCGCCGCACGGCTTCCATCACGCAGAACACTTCGATGCCCTCGGCCAGCTCGGGGCGGGCGCTGCCGCCGTTCAGCAGCGCGCTGGCGAAGGCTTCGGCGTAGTTGGCGAACTCGCCGTAGTGCATGCCGTGCACTTCGCTGCGGAAATACCAGTGGCGCAGCGCGTAGAGCGGGTCTTCGGTGACCTCGGTGCCGTCGGCGGCGGTGTAACGGTGGCGCATGTCGTGATACTGCGCCTGGCTGGTGCCGCGCGAGCCGTAGAGAATCAGCTCGATGGCGTTGCGCGAGCCGGGCAACTCCTCCAGGCCGTAGTGGCCGAAGGCGCGCGCGATGCGGCCGTCCTCGGCCTGCAGATTCACCACGTAGGCGTCGAATCCGGGCAGGCCGCGCGAGCGGCCCAGCTCCGTGGTGCGACCGTAGGCATGGACTTCGCGGATCGCGCCGAGATACCAGACGACGAGGTCCAGCGGATGGCTCATGCCGAGGAACACCCAATCGGTCTCGCCGATGGCCCACGGACTTTTGTCATAGAACCAGTCCATGCGATGGACGTAATGCGCCTCGATCACTTCCGCCGCGCCGAAGTCGCCGCGCTCGAAGGCGGCGCGCTGGCGCAGGAAGGGCTCGAAGTAGCGCGTGCTCTGGCCGACCAGAAGGCGGCGGCCGGTGCGGCGCGCGGCCTCCAGCACGGCGCGCGCGTCGGCGGCGGCGTTGACCAGGGGCTTGGTGCAGATCACGTCCTTGCCGGCTTCGAAGGCCTGGATGACGTGGCGGGCGTGGAGCGGATCGGGCGTGTAGACGGCGACGATGCCGACGTCGGGCCGCCGCAGCATCTCGGCGTAGTCCGCCGTGAGGAAGAGACCGGGCAGTTCGCGCCGCGTCTGCTCGATTTTCGCGGCGTCGAGGTCGCAGCCGGCGGCGGCGAAAGCGTGGGCGCTGCGCTCGAGGCCGAGCAGCAGAGTCCGGCCTTCGTGCAAGCCGATGACGCCGACACCCAGCCGGCGCGCGGCCGGAACAGCCGCGACCGGACGTCGGGCACCGGGGACGTGTTCGAGCGCCATGCGCGGAGGCTAGTGGAACGGACGCTTGCGCGCCGCCTGAATCGCGATGCTGAGCAAGGTGATGCCCGTGAGCGGCAGCACGTAAGCCAGCATGGCCTCGCGCAGCCCGGGCACGGCGCCACTGCCGACGGCGCTGAGGACCAGATACGTGGTGTAGACGGCGTAGGCGAAGAGGAAGAAGAGTCCCTTGGCGCGGCCGATGCTCAAGTCGAGGAACAAGGGCAGAGATGCGATCGCCACGGCCGCCATCACCGGCAGGTCGAGAGCCAGCACCTGCGGCGACACCGGCAGTCCGTCACGGCGCATCATGCCCGACAGGCCGAGCACGAACAGAATGTTGAAGATGTTGCTGCCGATGACGTTGCCGACCGCAATGTCGCGCTCGCCGCGGATGGATGCGAGCACCGAGGT
>CAYVPL010000067.1:0-11757 GCA_964453755.1 uncultured Planctomycetales bacterium | reverse complement strand
GTGCTCGGCGACCGCGTGCTCGGCCACGTAGGGCAGCACTGCGTAGGCGCCGCCGATCGTGACCATCGCCGCCTTGCTGAAAAAGATTCCCAATTGCGCGTAGACGGAATCCCAGCCCTTCCAGGCTGCGACGGCGAGGATCGGCGCCCACCACAGGCTGCCGCAGGCGAGGATGACGCGCGCAGCGTGCGCGAGTCCGGCGCTCCAAGTTGCCGGCGGGGGCGGCGGCTGCGCCGCCTCTTCATGCGCATCCGCGCCCGCTGCGCCGGCGCCGTGTCCGCCGCCCATGCGGAAGCGCTGCGGCGCGAGACGGCCGCCGAGCATGCCGATCAGCGCAGCCGCCAGCACGATCCACGGGAAGGGCACGCCGAGGAAAAAAATCCCCGCGAAGGCGGCGGCGGCCAGCGCCCACAGCGCCGGATCCCTGAGCGTGCGCCGGCCGATGCGCAGCGCGGCGAACGCCACCACGCCGAGCGCGGCCGCGCCGAGGCCGTAGAAGAGCGCGCCGACCCAGGGCACGCCGCCTTGCGCGGCGTAGATCCAGGCCAGCAGCCACAGGATCAGCATCGACGGGAGCACGAAGAGGCTGCCGGCAACGATGCCGCCCCAGGTGCCGTGCAAGGACCAGCCGCAGTACGTGGCGAGTTGCTGCGCCTCGGGGCCGGGCAGCAGGTTGCAGTAGGTCAGGGCGTGCAGGAACCGGCTCTCCGAGATCCACTTGCGCCGCTCGACCAGCTCCTGGTGCATGAGCGAAATCTGGCCTGCGGGGCCGCCGAAAGAAAGAAAGCCGAGCTTCAGCCACCAGCGCAGGGCCTGGGCGAAGCTCGGCTTGTCCAACGCGCCGCCGATCAGTTGTTCGGCTGCTTGGCCGGCTCTTTGGCGGGCTGTGCGGCCTCAGCGGGCTTGTTGTTGGCGGGCACGATCTTCGCCAGCGCCGGCACGTACTTCGCCGGCTCGTTGAAGAACTGGTGCATGCACTCTTTCTTGGCGAAGTAGAAGCGCATCGGGCCCGCGGTCGTGAAGAAGGTCTTTTCGCTGATCTTCTCGTTCGGGTGCACCAAGCAGACCGGCTGCGTCTGCTCGACGTACTCGTTGCGCTCAGCCATGGCCTTCAGGTACTTCTCCGGATCGGCCTTGAAGGTTTCCGGGCACTTCGGGCAGCAGGTCTTGATCGTCGCGCCCTGGAACTCGAAGCTGTCCGTGCCGGAGATCGGCTTGCCGCTGACCGGGCAGTTGGCCTGCGGCTTGCGGCCCTGCAGGGTGTCCATCGCGCGCGCCGGGTCGGCTTTGATCTTCTTGACGCACTTCTCGCAGCAGGCGTAGATCTTCATGCTGCCGACTTCGACGAAGTGATCCTTGTTTTCCAGCGCCTCGCCGGACACCGGGCAGGTGGTCTGCACGTTCTCGGGGGCGTAGCCCGCGGATGCCATGCGGAAGAGCCAGAGGTCCGGGAAGGCGGTGATCTTCGCCGGGCACTTGTCGCAGCAGGTGTAGATGCGGTGGCCCTGATAGTTGACGAAATCGGCCTTGGTGCCGAGCGGCTTGCCCGACACGGGGCAGGCGGCCTGAGGGACCAGGGGTTTCGACTGCTTGACCGCAGCGGCGTCGGCCGGCTGAGCGCCGGGTTTCTCCTGCTGGGCGGAAACTGCCGGCGCCAGGGCCAGCAGGGATGCGATGAGGAATGCGGGGGTGTTCATGGTGGTGACCTCGGCGACCATCCTACCCAGGCCAGAACTCGGCCGCACGGCGCGGACTCGGGGGTATCCTGGATCCTCACGGCCTCCCTGGAAGGAGCAACCCATGATTTCCCTCTTTTTCGCGCTCATCGTCGCCCCGCAGCAAGTGCCGACGCTGCATCTGCAGCCCGTATCCAACCTGCAGTACGGCCGTTATGACTTCGAGCACGGCTTCACCGTCACACCCGGCGCCGAGCGCATCGTAGGTCCGGACGTGCTGTTCAACAGCACCGGAGGCCGGGCCTACTACTACGGCGCTCTCGGCACCAGCGTCGAGATGCAAGAGTGGCTCGACGAAGCGCAGTTGCCGAATCGCGGCCTCTCCGGAGAGGAACAAATCAATGGTGTCGCATGGAACTACTGTGAGGGCGGCTTCGTCACCTACTTCGACGCCTACCTCAGTCTCTACGACGACACGGTCGCGTGCTCCGGTCCTTCGGCGTGGATTCCCGGCGCGCCTTCCTTCGCCGACTGCGTATATGGAGTGGGCGGCTTGCCGGGATCGGGATGCTGGAACGTGACCGTGTACCTGGACGGCGGCTTCGAATGCATCGTGCCCGACGCTGCCAATCCCGCCTCGGGAGCGCAGGGCACCATTGGCTGGTCGGTGACGCCGTACAACACCAACAACTCGCCCTTGCTGGGTCCCTTCCTCGTCATGGGCGCGCCCCCCCCCGGTAGCCAGCCCACCTTCGAGTGGCGTGACTGGAGCGGCACTTACTTCGGCTCCTATGTGCACGGCGGCTGCTTTTCCTTTTACAACGGCTTTGGCGACTTCATGGTCATGCTCATTGGGGCAGCCACCGACGTCCAGAATTGCTTCGGCAGCAATCGGCTGGACACCCTCGAATTGGTCGCCTTGAACGCCGTGGAGAACGGCGCAACATGGGACTTCGAAGTCCACCACGGCTCCGGACGCTTCTTCCTGCTGATCCAGCCGGACGGAATCGGCGGCAACGACGTCTGCGACCAGGCGACGATGGCCGGAAGTGGCGGCTCCTTCACGCGGCAGGTGTCGCTGAGTCGCTTCATTCCGCGATCACTCGGCACTCATAACGTCTCATTCAGCGGCAACCTCGCCGTTCCAGTCAGCCCGGTGAACGCCCGGGTTCTTTTCCAGGTGGTCTGCTTCCCGCTCACCGGTCCGATCGCGCCGTCCAACGTGATCGCCGCCTCGAACGGCATCAACACCACCCTCTGAGGAGGTCTACCGCCTGCGCCGGTACCTGCTGCCCGGACTGCTCCTCGTCCTGATCGCCGCGCTGGCCTGGATCCTGCGCGGCTCGGAGCCCGGGCAGCCGCCGGAGGGGGCGCCGGCGGCCAAGTCTGTCAATGCGGCGGATGAGGCGCCTTCGATCTCGTCTGACATCGCGCGCGACGAGCTGCTCACGGATCAGGGCCGCACCGAGCCGGCCTCCGAGCCCGCCACCGGCGGTGGCTGGGTGCTGAGCGGAATGGTCGTGAATCAGGCAGGAGATCCGATCGCGGGATTGACCGTGCGTCTGGTCTCCGGCGTGCACGAGGGTTGGGGCGTTGGTGAATCCGGCTATTTCGTCAGCGACGGCCCGGGCTATGGATCGGCCCAGTCCGACGAGCAGGGCCGGTATCTCATTCGTCTGCCGGTCCCGCCCGCAGATCAGGCCGCCTGGTGGACCGCGGGTCCCGGACTGCTCTGCGACCAGTCCGGATGCCGCCCCGCGCTGAAGAGTCTGCCCGCCGGCTTCCAGCCGCATGGCGGACGCTGCGATCTGGTGCTGCGATACGGCTCCGGGCTGAGCGGCCGTCTTCTCACTCCCGACGGTTCACCTGCCGCCTACGGCCAAATCTTCGTCGAGAACGGCGCCATGTGGAGTTCCGACGCAGCGGGGCGTTTCCGCATGCCGATGCCGGAACAGGGCAAGTTTGACCTTCGCATCCAACACGATCGCGGCGTGCTGCGCCTGGCGGACCTGCAAGCCGAGCGCGGAGCGGATCTCGAATTGGGAGATCTGACTTTGTGCGGCGCGGGCCAGCTGGCCGGCCGTCTGGTGCTTCCCGACGGTTCGCCCGCGCCGCAGGTGCGGCTCTCCTTCACGGCACGCGCTCAACGGGACAGTCGCGATCCGTACCCGAACGGCAATTGGTCCGACGAAGGCCATCTCAACGCCTGGACCATCACGGACGCGGCAGGCGCATTCCGCGTGCAGGGTCTCACGCTCGACGATTACGCTCCGGACTGCCATGCCATGGGCGCAGTGATCCCCTTGCATCCACAGAGTCAGGCGGCGGAGGGTCCGAGTTGGCTGCCTGCAGGGCCCACTTCCGAGGGCCATCTGCTGGTGCTGCCGTGGCGCATGCTGCTGGTGGACGCGCCCGCATTCGAGGCCGGCATGAGCACGCTGATGTACGAAGTGCACGGCTCAGCCGCCGCCGGCAACGAATCGCCCGACCGCGCGACGTTTCGTCAACTCACGAGCGGGTACGCCAATTTCGAAGAACTTCCCATCGTGGTGCTCTACGACAGCGCCACCTGGATCCGCGTGACCGCCGTGGCCGGAACCCAGGCCGCCGGCAACGCTCTCTTCGCCGTGCCTCCGGAGCCCTGGCTGACCCGGGCGGCCTTGCCGCTCGAGCCCGTCGGCTCGACCGGCCGCATCGTGGTGCGCGCCGCCGACGCCGCAGGCGAGCCGATTCGCCGCCTCAAACTCGAATTGCGCGACCCGCGCACCGGCCTGGCGGTGCTGGGCGCCTGGCAGCGCAGCGTGGAGGGCGGAGCGGAGATGCGCAACGCTCCCGCCGGAGTCTGGGCTCTGACGATGAGCTCCGCCAGCGAGGACTTTGACAATTACGCCCAGCCCGAGACGGTCACGGTGGAGGTGCGCGCCGGCGACGTGCGCGAAATCGAGTGGCGCCCGCGCTCCGGCGGCCGGCTCCAGATCGTCGTCAACCTCGGCGGCTCGACCGCCCTGCCCGCCGATCCGCCGGCGATCCGCGCCACGGTGCTCGACGGCCCGGGCCACGTCGGCAACCTGCTGAACCTGGTGGAGGACGGCAAGCAGCGCCAGCGCGCACCCAAGCCCAGTTTCCCTCCCGCCACCGTCATGGTGGTGGCCGGGGTGCTCGAGCCCGGCACTTACCGCATCCGCTTCGACGCGGACGGCTACGCGCCCGCCGAAGGCTCGGTCGAGGTCCTGGCCGCCGACATCGCCCGCCTCGTCGCGCGCCTCGACGCCGCGCCTTAGGGCTGCGCCCTAGAGCCGCGCCGCCGTCGAGCCAGCCAGCCGCGCCGCCGCCTTCTCCGCCACCGCCGCGCCGATCGCCAGCGAGCTCGTCGCCGCCGGCGACGGCGCGTTCAGCACGTGCACGATCCGCTCCTGCTCGGCGAACAGGAAATCGTCCACCAGGCCGCCGTCGGGCTGCAGCATCTGCGCGCGCACTCCGGCCGGAGCGGGATGCAAATGCTCGGGGCGAATTTCCGGAATCAGGCGCTGCAGCGCGCGCGTGAAGGCCGAGCGCGACAGCGAACGCCACACTTCGCCCATGCCGGTGCGCCCGTGCTTCCAGGCCAGGCGCCAGAATCCGGGGTAGAGCAGAGTTTCGGCGCAATCGCGCGGGCTGATTTTGCCCCACGTATAGCCTTCGCGCGCCAGCGCCAGCACCGCATTCGGGCCGCATTCGACGCCGCCGCCGATCCTGCGCGTGAAGTGCACGCCGAGGAAAGGGAAGGCCGGGTCCGGCACCGGATAGATCAGATTGCGGCAGAGCGAACTCGCATCCGGCGCCAACTCGTAGTACTCGCCGCGGAAAGGCACGATGCGGCCGGCCGGATGCGCCCCGCTGGCGCGCGCGACGCGGTCGTTGTGCAGGCCGGCGCAGTTGACCGCGAGCTTGGCGCAAAACTCGCCGGCGCCGGTCGCGGCGCGCACGCCCTGCGCATTTTCCTGCATGGCTTGCACCTTCGCGCCGGTCACGACTTGGCCGCCGGCGCGCGTCACGCGCTGCGCCAGCCGCTCGCAGACCTCCACGTAGTCCACGATGCCCGTCTCCGGCACGTGCAGAGCGGCGATGCCCGCCGCGTGCGGCTCGAGCTCGCGCAGGCGCTCCGGCCCGATGCGCTCGCAGGCCACGCCGTTGGCGCGGCCGCGTTCGTGCAGTGTCTCCAGCCGCGGCAGCTCCTCTTCGCTGGTCGCCACGACCACTTTGCCGCACCTCTCGAAGGGGATGCGCTCCTCGGCGCAAAAAGTTTCGAGCAACTGCTTGCCCTCGCGGCAATTGCGCGCCTTGTGCGAACCGGGTTTGTAATAGATCCCGGAGTGAATCACGCCGCTGTTGCGCCCGGTCTGGTGCGTAGCGATCTCGGTCTCCTTCTCCAGCACGGTCACGCGCGCGCCGGGCAGGCGCTGCTGAATGCAATGCGCGGACGCCAGCCCGACGATCCCGCCCCCGACGACGAGGACGTCGGTCTCGGCGCTGAGAGCGCTCAACGCAACTCGCGGATCAGAGTCTGGCGCACCGGCGGCAGCAGCAGCAGGGCGGCGCAACCCAGCAGGGCGGCTCCCAGGGCCGGCTGCGCGGCCAGCGCGTCGGCTGCCGCCTTCACCCAGCCGCCTTCCGGCGCGGCCGGCAGCTTGCCGCGCAGCGCCGTGTCCGCTTCGGACCACAGGCTGCCGAGCCAGTCGGCCAGCGCCACGACGGTGGCCAGCACTGCCGCGATCAGCGCGCCGCGCTCGAACCACAGCAGCGCCGGCACCGGCCGCGGCGGCACCGCTTTCATCACCTGCTCGGCGGCAAACCGCGTCAGCACCGCATCCTGCAGCGCGCGCACTTCCTCCGGGCGCGGCTGCGGGCCGTGCGCCTGCGGGTTGCGCAGCAGGTCTTCCAGGCGGCGGTTATTCATGAGATGCTCCGAAGTTATGAGATGCGCCCGACTGAGTTTGACTTTCTTCCGCGTCCGCGATGCCGAACTCGGCGCGCAGGGCGTCGCGCCCGCGCTTGAGCCAGGACTTCACGGTGTTGGGGCTGCTCTGCATGAGTTCGGCGATCTCGGCCACGGACATGCTCTCCAGGTAATGGTATCCCAAAGCCAGGCGCTGGTCATCGGGAAGACGCTGCATGGCCCGGCGCACCCGCGCCAGATCTTCGGCGCCGGCGGCCGCCTCAAACGCCCGTTCGGACGAATGCGCGTCTTCCGGCTCCCAATCCTCCGGCTGCGCGCCGGGCCCGCTCTGCCAGCGCTCGCGCACGCGCACGGATTCGCGGAAGGCGATCGTGTAGATCCACGTCGTAAGACGTGAAGCCCCGCGGAAGCTGGGCAGCCCGCGCAGGGCGCGAATCATCGTCTCCTGCACGGCGTCCTGGGAAAGATCGTGCGGCATCCGGAAGCGCGCGACCTGGGCCGCCACCACCGGCGTGAACGTTTCCACGAAGCGCCGGGAATTCGCGGCGTCCACCGGCAGGAAGTCTGCCGCCTGAAGGTGGGCGAGGTGTTCCAGCGTTCTGGGGGGTGGGAACGCCATCCGGGCCGCAGGGTTGCGGGGGAAGCGTTAAAAATCCTACTGCAACCTCAACAATCGCCCGTATGTCTCAGCGGCAGACCCTTCGCCAGCAACCCCCAAATCCTCACCGACAACGCCATGCAGGCTCTGCTCAGTTTCATCTACTCCCTCCTCCCCGTGCCGGAAGGCACTCAACCCGTCGAACTGATGCCCGCGGTCCTGATGATCGCCGGTTTCCTGGCCGTCTTGATCTTCGGGTTCGCCATGAGCCTGTACGACTCATGGAAGGAGCATCAACGTTAGGGACACTCCCAAAGCGGGAGGGGGGCGGCAGCCATCGGGTCAGGGTCAAGGCTGTCGCCCCTTTTTCTTTTTCCTGGGAAAAGCTCGCAACCGGGGCTGAAACGGGCAGGTCGGACAGGCATGGAAGAAATCCTGATTCCGATCGTCGCCATCGTGATGACGATGTCCATCCCGATCGCCTGGTTCTACTTCGACAACCGCAACAAGGAGGCGCGCTACCGCGCCATGGAGCGGCTGGCGCAGGGCGGGCAGGACCCCAAGATGTTGGAGCGCCTCCTGGCCGACGAGCCGGTTGCGCGCCGCATCAACCAGCGCCAGCCCTACCGCAGCGGCCTGATCTGCATCGCCATCGGCGCGGCCTTCCTGCTGGCTGCGGACCATGACAGCCCGCCCAACTGGGTTGGCACGCTGATGCTGTTCATCGGCCTGGCCCTCATCGTGGGCGATCTCATGAACCGCCGCCAGCACCGCCGCGACCGCGACGACGTCCTGCCCCCCCCGCGGGATCCGCAGCAACCTCTCTGATTTTTCCAACGCGGGCGGCGGGGCCCCGTAATCAGGTTGTCTCCTGGAAGCTTGCGCTTCACCCCGGCCGGCTGCCGGCGCTCGATTCGGCTCAGGGTCTGCGGACCGAGCGAAGGGCAGCCCGGTGCGGGGAACACCGGCGCCGATCGGAACATCGGCGCCGGTGTTTTCTTTTGCGCGCGCCGCCGGCTCCGGCCAGCTCAGCGCGTGAGCAGCGCCGCCGGCTCGAACTTCGCGGCGCCGCCCGGGCGGCCCGCGACGTCCAGCGCCGCGGCGATGCGCCGCAGCCGCTGCGCCACTTCAGCCTTGCCGGTTGCTTCGACGTGCCGCCACAGTCCGCCGCGGAACGGCGCGAAGCCCATGCCGAACACGGTGGCGAGATCCAGCATCTGCGCCGAGGCGATCACGCCTTCTTCCAGGCAGCGCGCGGCCTCGTTGGCCATGGACAGCACCATGCGGTCCGCGAGTTCCTCGTCGCCGAAGCTGCGCGCGGTCGAATCCTTCTGCCAGCGCGCCAGATCGTCTGACAACCGCGGCTCGCCTTTGCCGCGCGGCGGGTGCTGATAGAAGCCGCGCCCGGTCTTCGCCCCCAGGCGCTCCGGACTCATCAGTTCGGACACGGCGCTGCAGGGCGTCATGCGCTCGCCGTAGGCGGCGTGCAGCGATGCGCTGGCATGCGCCGCCACGTCCAGCCCGACTTCGTCGAGCAGGCGCAGCGGCCCCATCGGCATGCCGAAGTCGAGCATCACCCGATCCAGGCGCGCCGGATCGGCGCCGGCCGCGAAGAGGCGCACGGCCTCGTCGAGATAGGGGCCGAGCAGGCGATTCACCAGGAAGCCGGCCACGTCCTGCACGATCACCGGGGTCTTGCCCAGGCGCAGAGCCAGCGCCGCGACTTCGACCGCCGCCGCCTCGCTGGTCTGCCGTCCTTTCACGACTTCGACGAGCGGCATCTTCTTCACCGGATTGAAGAAGTGCATGCCCACCACGCGCTCCGGGTGCGGCAGCTCGCGCGCGATTTCGGACACCGAGAGCGAGGAGGTGTTGGTGGCGAGAATGCAATCGGCCGGCGCGGCGGCGGCGAGGCGCGCGAACACCGCGCGCTTCACTTCCATGCGCTCGGCGACGGCTTCGATCACGATCTGCGCGCGGCCGAGGCCGTCGAGGGCGGTGCCGCCGGCCAAGCGATCGAGCGCGGCGTCGGCCTGGTGGGGGCGCAGGCGCTTGCGCCGCAGATTCTTCATCACGTCCTGCCGGTGCGCCATCAGCGCCGCATCCACCGCCTTGCGGTCGAGGTCCGAAACGCGCGCCGCGACGCCGCGCTCGGCCAGCAGGCTGGCGATGGCGCCGCCCATCACTCCCGCGCCCACGACCACGGCGGGTTCCAGCGCGCGCGGCGGCGCGCCCGCGGGACCGCGGCCGTACTTCTTCGCGGCTTCGCTGGCGAAGAAGATGGCGACCAGGTTTTTGCACACCGGACTGGTGATGAGCCGCGCGATGGCTTCGGCCTCGATTTGTGAAGCGGTCTCGCGCGTGCGCCCGAACGCCGAGGTCGCCATCTCGAGCGCGGCGAGCGGCGCCGGATAGCGGCCGCGCGTCTTGGCCATCACCTGCTTGCGCGCCTGGCTGCGGATGACGGCCCGCGCCACAGGATTGCGATCGACCGCCCAGGACTTCCAGCCGCGCGCGCGGCGCGGCGAGGGGGCGCGGCCCATGGCGATTTCCGTCGCCACCGCCACGAGGCGCTCCGGCGCGGCCAATCGGTCCACGATGCCGGACCTGAGCGCGCTGCGCGGTGAGAACAGACGGCCCGTGAGGATGGCGTCGAGCGCGCCGGGCAGGCCGATGCGCTCCGGCAAGCGATGCGTGCCGCCCCAGCCGGGCAGGATGCCGAGTTGCGTTTCCGGCAGGCCGATGCGCGACTTGTCGTCGTCGGCCAGCACGATGGCGTCGCAGCAGAGGCAGATTTCGCAGGCGCCGCCGGGCACGGGGCCGCCGACGGCCGCCACCTTGCGGGCGCGCAGCCGCTCCAGGCGCAGGAAGAGCGCGTGCACCGCCAGCACGATCTGGCGCGCCTCGCTTGGCTCCGTCAGGCCGGCGATTCCTTCGACGTCGGCGCCGGCGGCGAAGGAAAGCGGCTCGCGTCCTGTCAGCACCAGCCCGCGCAAGGTCGTGTCCTTCTCGAGTTCGGCCAGCGCCAGATCCAGGTCGCGCAGCAGCGGCGCGTCGAAGACGGCGATCTTGCGGTGCGGCGGATCGAGGATCAGCACCGCCAGCCCCGGCTCCGGGCGCGTGATCTTGATGCATGTGCCCGGCGGCGGCGCATCCTTCGGCAGCGGCAGCAGCTCCCAGATTTTGTCAGACGGGCTCATGCCGCCTCCAGCACCACGGCGCCGCCTTGGCCGCCGCCGATGCACAGGGTGGCCAGGCCCAGCCGCGCGCCGCGCCGCTGCATCTCGAGCGCCAGGGTCAGCAGGAGGCGCGCGCCGCTGGCGCCGACCGGGTGGCCGAGCGCGATGGCGCCGCCGTTCGGGTTGGTGCGCGCCGGATCCAGTTCGCCCAGCGCCTGCGCGCGCCCCAGATGCTCCTGCGCGAAGCGCGCGCTGGCCATCGCGCGGCCGCAGGCCAGCACCTGCGCGGCGAAGGCCTCGTTGATCTCGACGACTTCCATGTCCGCGAGACGCAGGCCGGCGCCGTCCAGCGCGGCCGCGCTGGCGTAGACGGGACCCAAGCCCATGCGCGCGGGATCGAGGCCGGCCCAGGCGAAGGCGCGCAGCGCGGCCAGCGGCTGCAGGCCCAGTGCGCGCGCCCGATCTTCGCGGCAGACCAGCAGAGCGGCAGCGCCGTCGGTGATCTGACTCGACGATCCCACGGTCACGATGCCGTCGGGCTTCTCGAAGTAGGGCTTGAGCTTCGCCAGAGCTTCCAGCGTCTGGTCGTCGCGAATGCCGTCGTCCTGCTCGATCGCGCGCGGTCCTTGCGCGAAGGTCGGCGCGATTTCGCGCGCGAAGCGGCCGCTCTCGCGCGCGGCTTTGACCCGCTGGTGCGACAGCAGGGCGAACTGGTCGCATTCCGCGCGCGTCAGATTCCAGTCGCGCGCGAGAATCTCGGCGGTGCGGCCCATGATCAGGCCCGTGACGGGATCGGTGAGGCCTTCCATGAGGGTCACGCGCGGCTGCAACATGCCGGGGCGGAAGCGGGCGAGCGCGGCCAGCCGCGCGCCGGCGCCCTTCGCGCGCATCAGCCGCGCGAAGAAATCGGTCGCCTGCTGGTTGTAGGCGAGGGGATAGCCGCTCATGTGCTCGACGCCGACGCAGAGATAGAGATCGCCGATGCCGGCCAGCAGGTTGGCGGCGGCGGAAGTCACGGCCTCGAAGCCGCTGGCGCAATTGCGGGCGACGGTGCGCGCCGGAACCGGGCGCGGCACGCCGGCGCGCAGCGCGATCACGCGCGCGACGTTGGCCTGCGTGAAGGGCGGCCCGACGCAGCCGGCGATCAGTTCCGAGAGCGCGGCGGGATCCACGCCGCTGCGGTCCAGCAGCTCGCGGCAGAGGCCCGCGCCCAGGCGCGCCGCATCGTCCCGGGCCAGCAGGCCGCCCGCTTTGACGAAAGGCGTGCGCAGCCCGGCGGCCAGGACCAGGCGCGGGGCGTCGGAGCGGGCGGCGTAGCGGAGCATGAGTCGGCGTCTCGTGACAACGCGACCTTAACAGTGTAAACTC